>VFZS01000043.1 GCA_016871095.1 Acidobacteriota bacterium | reverse complement strand
CTACCCATTGGCGCAGTTGCCCCTCATCAGTTGGGTCGAGAGCCAGGGCCGGCTGAACTCGTGGCACGAGTCCAGGATAACCGAATCCTGCGTATTTGTCTAGGTATTTGTTGGACAGCACATTAGACTACGAGCCCCGAGGGGGAACCTACGACCACTGCCTTGGCTTCAGTGTCCCGCCGCGGCGCCTCGGCCGTGTGCGGAGCGGTCTCCACCGACGCCAGCCTCGCCCCGCTTCCCCCGCCCCCGGTGGTTTGCCCCCTTGGCAGCGTACCGCTGACCTCAGCCTCCCCCTTGAGGCGACTCTCCCTACCGCAGCGGCTTGAGGATCTTCATGTCCGCGGGCAGCAGGAAGAGGTTGTCGCTGAGGCCCTGGTTGACGGCCACCGTGTCCGAGTACAACTCGAAGATCTTCTCCCCGGCGCGGTATCGCTGGATGGTGAAGGGCCACTGCACACCGTCGCCCACGTCGCGGTACTTGCCGTAGATGGACACTTCCTCGATGCGCTCGCGCGTCTTGGGGTCGCGCCGGTAGAACACCTGCCGCACCGGCAGTTTGGTGGACCGCTCGAATAGCACCGTTACCACGCGGTTGTCCGCGTCCACAATGTCCACTACCTCCGCCGGCTGGTTGTCGAAGATCTCGCTGCCCCGGTGCTCGAAGAGCTGGCCCGCCTCGCCCCAGCGCTGCCGCAGGATGTAGAAGATGTTGCTAACGGTCATCTCGCGGAAGCGGTTCACCGTCTCCGCGGGCAGGGGCCGCGCCCCCCGGAAGGTGATCTGGTAGCCCTGGCCCTCGGTGAACAGCACCGCGCCGCGGTCTTCCTCCTTCCCGAAGGACTGCCGCTCGCGCAGGTGCACCTGTCCCGGGTCCCGTCCGGCGGGAGGCGTCAGGTATCGCGTGTAGATGGTAGCCCTGGAAAGCCCGGAGAGCTCCTCCCGGAAGAACGAATACGCCCGCCCTCTCTCGGTGCGGTCCTGCATGGCGAGGAAGCGCTCGCCGCCCAGCGCCGCCAGCGCCTCTTCGACGATCCGCCTGCCCCGCTCCTGCTTGCTTTGTCCCAGCGCGGCGCACACGCACAAAACGGCCAGCAGGACAAGCCGAAAATGGGGACTGGCTACGGTGTCCCAAGCGTGGTTTGCGCGTGGACACCGCGGCCTGTCCCCATTCTGGGCAAGCACCACGTTCATCACAACTATTCGTACCGCAGCGCCACCACCGGGTCAAGCCGGGCCGCCTTGGCCGCGGGCCAGATGCCGAAGAACAGCCCCACGCTGACCGACACCACCACCCCCGCCGTCACCGCCCACATCGGCACCGTGGTCGGCAGATTGGGGAAGGCCAGGTGCGCCGCCAGTGAAACCATCCACCCGAACATCATCCCCAGCAGGCCGCCCAGCCCGGTCAGCACCACGGCCTCGGTCAGAAACTGTATGACGATGTCGCCGCGCCGCGCCCCCACCGCTTTTCTCACCCCGATCTCGCGGGTCCGCTCGGTGACCGACACCAGCATGATATTCATCACCCCGATGCCGCCCACCAGCAGCCCGATCGAGCTTAAGACAATCATCACCAGCGCGGTCACTGACAACAGGTTCCGGAACTGCTCCAGCATCTGCTCGGGGGTGGAGATGGCGAAGTTGTCGGGCTTGTTGTGCGGCACCCGCCGCTCGATGCGCAGAATGGCGCGGGTCTCGTCCATGGCCTGCGACAGCCGCCCCTCCTGGGCGATGATCACCAGCATGTGTTCCTTGGCGTTGGGGAACATCTTGCGCATGGTGAAGTAGGGCAGCAGGATGCGCCGGTCCTCCTCGCCGGGGAACGCCGACGCCGGGCGATGCATAGCCCCCACAATTTCGAATTGTTTGCCGTTGACCTCGATCAACTTGCCCACCGGGTCCACGTTGGGGAACCACATCTTCTGGATGTCCTCGCCGATCACCACCACGGGGAGCCGGTGCTCGTTGTCCGCCCCGGTAAGGAAGCGCCCATGCTTCATCGTGGTTCCGCCGAAGGCATAGGCCTCCTCGGTGCCGCCCAGCTCGAAGTTGTAGAGGTCGTCGCCTTTGTAGCGCACCCGGTCGAATCCGCCTCGCACGAAGATGTTGGGGCTGAGCAGGTAGGGGCTGACGTACTCCACCGAAGGGCAGCGCTCCTCGATGGCCCGCGCGTTCTCCAGGGTCAGGGGCTTGCGCAGGCGCTCCTCGCTCGATAGGTTCCCGAAGCGCGGCCCGAATTCGAACTTGAACGCCAGGATGGTGGTCGGCCCCATGCTGCGAAATACATTGCTCACCGCGCTGTCAAACCCCGTGATGATCGAGCCGACCGCGATCACTGTCCCCGTGCCAATAATCACCCCCAGCACCGTCAGAAAGCTGCGGAGTTTGTGCTCCCACACCGTGGACAGCGCCATGCGCGCACCCGCGCCGAAGTCGCCCCAGGTCATTTCTCCCACCTCAAGGCTTCAATGGGGTCCATCTTCGCGGCCGCCCGCGCCGGGTAAATGCCGAAGAACAGCCCCACCGTGGCCGACAGGCCCACCCCCAGCACCACCGCCGACATCGGCATCGCCGCCGGCACCGGCGTCATGTTGTTCACCGCCATAGTGATCACCCACGCCAGCAGCACGCCGATCAGCCCGCCCGCCGCCGCCAGCGTCGAGGATTCCACCAGAAACTGCCGCAGTATGTCGCTCCGCCGCGCCCCCACCGACTTGCGAATCCCGATCTCGTGGGTGCGCTCGGTCACCACCGCCATCATGATGTTCATGATCACGATCCCGCCCACCAGCATAAACACCGACACCACCGCAACGGCCGTCGCCGCGATCGCCCCGGTCAACTGGTCCCACCGCTCCACCAGCGCGTCCGAAGAGAAGATCCCGAAGTTGTCCTCCTGGCCGGGACGCAGATGCCGCCAGGAGCGCATCAGCGCGCGGATCTCGTCCTGGGCCTGGTAGAAGTGCATGCGGTCGATGGCCTTGGCCGCGAACCCCATCCCCAGGCGCGCTCCGTACATCTTGAAATAGGTCTGGATCGGGATCATGACAAAGGTGTCACGCGACATCCCGAAGACGCTCCCCATTTTCTTGGCCACGCCCACCACTTCGAAGGGACGGCCTTGCACGCTGATCACCTTGCCGAGGGGGTCCACGTTGGGAAAGAATCTCTCCTTGAGGTCGTCCCCGATCACGGCCACGGCCAGCCGCCGCCGGTCCTCGGCGTCGGTCAGAAACCTCCCCAGGGCCATCTGCACATTGGTGATGGCGCCGATGTTGGTGCTGGCCCCGGTCAGCCGGCAATCCTCGATGATCTCCTTGCCGTAGTGCACCCTCGCCCGCCGGCCCGTCTGCATGCCGATGGCGCTGACCATGGTGGCCTTGCTCTTGACGAACTCGAACTCCTCCTGGCGAAGCTGCGGGTTCCGCTTGAGCATCTCGATGAACTTCTTGGTGTCCACGTGCCCCATCATGACGAAGCGCTCGACGCGGAAGCCGTCCGCCCCCATGTCGGAGACCGTCTCGGCGATGTAGCGGTCCATGCCGTGGATCACCGACATGACCGCGATCAGCGTGGTGGTGGCCAGAATGATCCCCAGTAAAGTCAGGAAACTGCGAAGCTTGCTCGAACGCAGGGAACCCACCGCCACCGAGATGGCCTCGACAAATGACGCCGTAGACTTCACTATCTGTCACAGACGGGCCTGCCCCTTGTTTTGTTCCACTTAGTTCGCCCTCTTGTTTCCCCCTCCCCGTCGGCGTACACTGCTCAAGTAGATCCCCTCGGATTCTAGGAAAGGAGGCCCATGTCCACAGGACTCCTCACCGTGACTGGAACCCTCGCTCTGGACCAGTTCTGGCCCCAAGGCTCCTCGGACGCGGATACGGCAAAAATCGTCCTCGCCGAGGGCGCCGGCGCCTTCCAGTTTGAACCTTCTCCCGGCGCCGCAGCAGTCCCCACCAGTGCTTTCCGCGGCGCCAAGGTCCGCGGCAAGAGCGGCGCCAAGCCCGCCATCGACAAGCAGAACCGCATCACCGTCCGGCTGCAAGGCATTGACGCCCCCGAGCTGCACTACCGTCCCAGCCCCTTGCCCCGCTCTGCCCAGATCACCGAGGCCCAGCGGGCGGCCTTCAAGAAGCTCAACCTCGAGTACCGCCAGCACTTCGGCAAGCAGGCCGCCAAGGCCCTCGGCGACGCCCTCCGGGGCTTCGGCCAGGATTCCCTGCCCTGCACCGTCGTCACCGCCGTCGAGCACCCCAACGACGTCTTCGACACTTACGCCCGCTTCATCGGCGACATCCTGGTCCAGCTCAACGGCCAGCCCCTCAACATCAACCGCTGGCTGGTCGAGCAAGGCTGGGCCTTCCCCGCCTTCTACGACTCGATGACCGCGGAGGAAATCCGCGCCCTGCTCGCCGCCGCCAAGAAAGGTCGCACGTTCAAGAAACGCCTCTGGCCTCAGCTTGCTCAGAAGTTCGGCGCCTTCAACTTCAAGCTGCTGTCCAAGGACGCCGTCGCTCCCGAGGCCGACGCCGGTCCCGTCGCCATTCCCAAGCTCTTTCGCCGCCATTGTAGCTGGGCCTGCCGCAAGGCCGCCCAGATCCCGGTCGGCGGCTTCAAGACCTACCTGGCGGAGGACACCACCGACCTGTACCTCACCAAGCAGTTCCTCAAGTCCGGCCCCAAGAACCCGCACAAGCTGGCGGAGTACTTCTCGAGTGGCAAGTTCACGCTAGGCCCTGGAGACATGGTCTTCCACGAAGACCGCTCGACCCTGATCGGCCCCGACGGCCAACCGGTCACCGCCTGGTAGCCACGTCCGGTATTATTGGCACATGAACCGCTACGCAGCCTGCGCGGTGCTGTGCTTGTGCTCCGCCTTGTCCGCCCAGCCTCTGGCCGGGGTGATCGACATCCACATCCACCCCGACCCCGACAGCACGCCCCGCTCGATCGACGCCCTATCCCTGGCCAAGCTGGCCCGCGATCGCGGTCTGCGCGGCATCGTCGTGAAGAACCACTTCGAATCCACCGCCGGCCTGGCCTGGCTGGCCCGCCAGCACGCCCCCGGCATCGAGGTCTTCGGCGGCATCGCCCTCAATCTCCCCGTCGGCGGCCTCAACCCCGCCGCCATCGAGAACATGACACGCATGAAGGGCGGCTACGGCCGCATCGTCTGGATGCCCACCTTTGACGCCGAAAACCAGGTACGCGCCGGCAAGGACCCCCGGCCCTTCGTCTCGATCTCCCGCGCCGGCCGCCTGCTGGCCGAGACCTTGGCGGTGCTCGATGTCATCGCCCGCCACAAGCTGGCGCTGGCCACCGGCCACTCCTCGGCCCAGGAGAACCTCCTGCTGGTGCGCGAAGCCCGCGCGCGGGGCATCGACCGAATCGTGCTCACACATGCCAGTCTGCCGCCCGTGGCGATGTCCGTCGATCAGCTCAGGCAGGCTGCGGCGCAGGGCGCTTTCGTCGAGTTCTGCCACAACGCCCTGGTGGGGCCCAATCCCAGCGCCACTATTCAGGACTACGCCCGGATTATCCGCAGCGTCGGTCACGAGCATTGCATCGTATCGAGCGACCACGGGCGCGCCGGCCTCTCGCCCCCGCCCGACGGCCTGCTGACCTTCCTCCGGGCCCTGCGCCGGGAGGGGTTCACCCTGGCCGAAATCGACCGCATGGCAAAAGCCAATCCCGCCCGGCTCCTGGGTTTGGAATAATACCTGGGGAGGAACCCTCATGCGCCTAACCCGCCGCAACCTGCTCGTCACCACGGCCGCCACGGCGGCCGCACAGGAAGCCCCCCAAGCCACTCCATCGAAGCCCGCCGCCAAGCCGGCCACACAGCCCGGCTGGCCCGGCTCCTGCCGCACCTTCCGCGGCGAGGCCCTCCGCGAGATCGCGTTCCCGCTGGGCGGCATCGGCACCGGCACCGTCTCTCTGGGCGGACGCGGCGAGCTGCGCGACTGGGAGATCTTCAACCGCCCCAACAAGGGCGGCGTGCTCCCACTCACCTTCACCGCGCTGCGCCTGGCCGGCGGCGGGCTTGCCAAACCGGTCATCCGGGTACTCGAGCGCCGCCCGCATCCGCCCTTTACCGGTCAGTCCGGCGTGCCCCGCGAAACCGCTCTGGGCCTGCCCCGCTTCCGCGAGGCCGTCTTCACCGGCGCTTACCCGTTCGCGCACATCCGCTTCCAGCAACCCGGCTTCCCCGTGGATGTCGCGCTGGAGACCTTCAACCCCATGGTCCCCCTGGAGACCGACGACTCCGGGCTGCCCGTCGCCCTGTTCACCTACAGCCTCACTTCCCGCGCCACGGCCCCTCTGGAGGCGGCCCTGGCCTTCTCCATCATGAACGCCGCCGGCTACGACGGAACCACCCGCCTGCGCACCCGCCGCGCGGCCTGCTTCGGCCAGAACCTCAACGAGTTGCGCATAGACAAGGATGTCCGCGGCCTCTTCCTGAGCACGCAGAAGTACGCCCGCGATTCGGTCCGCTACGGCTCGATGGCCGTGCTGACCACCGCCGAGGACGTCACCGCGCGCCTGGAGTGGGAGCACGGCGCCTGGTGGGACGAATTCCAGAAGTGGTGGGACGAGTTCGCGGACCGTGGCCGCTTCTCCGGAGCGCCGTCAAAGCCCTCCGAGGAGGGCGCCACCGAGTACGCCACCCTGGCCGCGCACGTCCCCTTGAAGCCCGGCGAGACCAAGAACATCTTGTTTGTCCTGGCCTGGCACTTCCCCAGCACCGAGAACTACTGGAACCGCGAGAAGGAGCACTTCGGCAAGCCCTTACGCAACTGGTACGGCTCCCGCTTCTCCTCGGCCTGGGAGCCCGCCGCCTACGCCGCCCGCAACTTGAGCCGCCTGCGCCGCCGCTCGGAGCGCTATCGTGACCTCCTCCACGGCTCCACTCTGCCGCCCCCGGTCATCGACGCCGTCTCCAGCCAGGCTTCCATCCTCCGCACCAACACCCTCATGGTGATGGAGAACAAGCTCACCCTGGCCTTCGAGGGCTGCAACGACAACGCCGGGTGCTGCCCCATGAACTGCACCCACGTCTACAACTACGAGCAGACACTGGCCCACCTCTACCCAGATCTCGAACGCTCCATGCGCGAGACCGACTTCCTGGTCAACCTCCGCGACGACGGCAGCATGAGCTTCCGCACGCCCGTCCCCCTGCGCCAGGGCGGCAACCGCAACCTGCCCGCCGCCGACGGCCAGATGGGCTGCGTCATGAAGGTCTATCGTGAGTGGCGCCTGTCGGGCGACGACGCCTGGCTGCGCAAGCTCTGGCCGCAGGTCAAGCGCGCCCTCGAATACGCCTTCCTGCAATGGGACGCCGACCGCGACGGCGTGATGGAAGGCGAGCAGCACAACACTTACGACATCGAGTTCTACGGCCCCAACAGCATGATGGGCACCATGTACCTGGGCGCGCTGGCCGCCGGCGCGCGCATGGCCCGTTACCTCGGCGAGACCGCCGCGGCCGCCGCATACGAGAAGCTGCTCAGGCAGGGCAGCGCCAGCCTCGATCAGACCTTGTGGAACGGTGAGTACTACGTCCAGAAAACCGACCTCAAGCCGCCCAAGGCCGCCAAATACCAGTACGGTCCCGGATGCCTCTCGGATCAACTGCTCGGCCAGTGGTTCGCCGAAGTGGTCGATCTCGGCAAGCTGCTCCCCCACGAGCATATCCGCGCGACCCTGCAATCCATCATGCGTTACAACTTCCGCACCAGCTTCGAGGATTTCCCCAACACCCAGCGGCTGTACGCCATGAACGACGAAGCCGGCCTGCTGCTGTGTAGCTGGCCCAAGGGCGGCCGTCCCGCCCTGCCTATGGTCTACTCCGACGAGGTCTGGACGGGCATCGAGTACCAGGTCGCCGCCCACCTCATCTACGAGGGGATGGTCAAGGACGGTCTGGCCATCGTGAAGGCCGTGCGCGACCGCTACGACGGCGTGCGCCGCAATCCCTGGAACGAGATCGAGTGCGGCCACCACTACGCCCGCGCCATGTCGAGCTGGTCCTTGCTTACGGCGCTCTCCGGCTTCGCCTACTCCGCTCCGGAACGGTCCCTCCGCTTCCGCCCGCGCCAGCCGGGCGACCAGTTCCGTTGCCTCTTCTCGACCGGGACCTCCTGGGGCGGCTACTCGCAGATACGCGCGGTGGGCAAGCTCGAAGCCCGCATCGCCGTCGAGGGCGGCGCGCTGGACCTGGCCCTGCTCCGGCTGCAATACACTGGCGCCCGGCCCCGCCTCAGCGCGTCGTTCAAGGGAGTCGTCAAGCTGGAAGGCGACGAAGCCCTGGTCCGGCCGCTGACGCCGCTGCGCCTGAAGCCCGGCGACACCGTCCGCCTGACTCTCTCGGAGGCCTGACCCATGGATTCTCCCACACGCCGTGAATTCCTCGCGGCTGCCGCTGCTTCCGCCGCACGCCGCGATCGCTACGTCCTCTTCTCCCCTGGCCATATAGCCGGCCTGCGCCTCGCTAACCGCCTTGTGCGCACCGCCACCGCCGAGAACGCCTGGCGCGACGGCCGGATCACCGAGGAAGGTCTCCAGCTCTACCGCGATCTCGCCGCCGGCGGCGTGGGTCTCATCATTACCGGCTACATGGCCGTTATGGCGGAGGGCCGCTCCAGCGACCTGCAAACGCGCCTCTGGGAGGATAGCCATGTCCCCGCCGTCCGCGGCATCGCACGCGTAGTGCACGAGACCAGCAAGGCCTGCAAGGTCATCGCCCAGATCGCGCACACCGGGATGCAGGCCCAGGTCACCGAACCCGTGGGGCCGACTGAGACCGTGTGGCGCAAGGCCAAGACAAAGCCCCGCGCGCTGACCACTAAAGAGGTGGAAGCCATCGTCGCGGCTTTCGCCCAGACCATCCGCCGGGCCAAGGAGGCGGGCTTCGATGGCATCGAGCTGCACGGCGCGCACGGCTACCTGCTGTCGTCGTTCCTCTCGCCCTACACCAACACCCGCACCGACAAGTACGGTGGCTCTCTACAGAAGAGGGTTGCCATCGTCCGCGAAATCGTCGCCCAGGCGCGGCCGCTGGTGGGCTCCGGCTTCCCGATTATGATCCGCATCAACGCCGACGACCATGTCGCCGGCGGCATCGACATCAACAGCTTGCCGGAACTCGCGCAGGAGATGGAGAAGAGCGGCGTCCAGGCCGTGGATCTCAGCGGCAACAACGCGGCCCGCGAGAAGATCAGCGCTCCGGAGCAGGAATCCTACTACCTGAAGCACGCTCAGGCTGTGCGGCTGAAGATCCCCGTGATCTCGACTGGCGGAAACCGCTCCGTGGAGCGGCTCGAGCAGGCCGCCAAAACCGGCAAGCCGCAGTTCTTCGGCTTCGCGCGGCCCTTCATCCGCGAACCTGATCTGCCCCGCCGCTGGCGCGAGGGCCGCGGCGCCCCGGAGGCCGCCTGCATTTCTTGCAGCCGCTGCATGCGCGGCTTCGGCAAAGGCCTGCCCACCCGCTGCCGGGTCAACGAGGAGGTGTAGGTCGCGCTGCGGCTCCAGCGGTGCCGCGGGTTCATGGTATTCTTTGGGTGGGGAACGCAATGGTTGTCAGCGAATCCATCGTCCACAGCGACCCGGAGATTCTGGGCGGGACCCCCGTGTTCGTGGGCACGCGCGTGCCGCTCAAGAACCTGATCGAGTACCTCACCGCAGGCGACAGCTTGGACGATTTCCTCGACGACTTCCCCTCGGTGACTCGCGAGCACGCCATTGCCGCGCTCGAGATCGCTCGGGACATTCTGATCGCCGATGCGTGTCCTGCTCGATGAGTCGCTGACGCGACGGCGAAACGGGCCTCTGGCTCCCCCTACTTCTTGTGGCTGACCCGCTTGCAGGCCGTCAGCGCCCCGTCCGGGCTGATGGCGCTGGAGCCTTGCTCGATGTGCTGGATGCGGCCGTCCCGGTCGATGACAAAGGTCGTCCGCTGCGCCCGGCCCGTCGCGCCCAGCACCCCGTAAGCCTCTGACACCTTCCCGCCGGCATCGCTCAGCAGCGGGTAGGTCAGCTTCTGCTGCGCCGCCCACTCCTTCAGCTTCTCCAGCGGATCCGTGCTCGCCACCAACACCTGCGCGTCCAGTCCCTCGAAGTTCTGGATACCAGCCTGGTACCCTGCGACTTCCTTCGTTCAACCACCGGTGAACGCCGCCGGCACGAACCCCAGCACGACGCTCCTCTTGCCCTTGTACTGGGAGAGCTTGATCTCCTTGCCCGTCGTGGATGGCAGCGCGAACTCCGGCGCCACGTCCCCGACCTTCAACGGCCCTTGCGCCGCCAGCCCACAGGCCAGCGCAGCCGTCATCACAGCTTGGCTTGATTTGCCCATATCGCCCCTCTGCCTACCCTTTGATTGTCGCACACTCCCACTCCGCCAGCCCTCGGAGTCCCTCTTTGCCTTTTGCCCCCTCAGTTCCACACCACCTCCAGCCACACGTTGATCACGTGATGCTCCCCCGCGCGCGCCTCCGTCCGCACGTGCAGGTTATCCATCGTCCGGTCGTGGAGCCACCGCCCGGGAGCGAGCTCCGCCAGGCTCTTAGCCTCCCGAAACTCCGGACCGCCCACCTGCGCCACCCGCTTGCACGGCCCGGTGTGATGCACCACCCACTCGTAGTCCCGGTCCTTGAGCGACTCGATCTCCAGCCGCACCGTCTCGACCGCCGGCGAAGCGTGCAGTTGCGTGTAGTCGGACAGATCCTCCTCCAGCACGAAGAACTCCGCGGCCAGTTTGGGGAAATAGTGCAGCAACCAGGGCTCGCCCGCCGTCAGCGGCGCCACCGGGAGGATCGAGCCGTTGCGGCCAAACATCGGCAGCTCGTCCGCCGCTGCCTGGATCTCCGCTGTCTGCCGGCTCTTGTACACCCGATTCGTCCGCAGGTCCGTCCATATGCCCCTGGGAAAGTACACACTCCGCCGGCCGCCCGGCGCCAGCACCGGCGCCACCAGCAGTTCATCGCCCAGCAAAAACTGGTCCGTCCACTTCCAGGCCTCGGCGTCGGTGTGGAATTGCATGGCCACGGGCCGCACGATGGGGAAACCCCGCTCCCGCGCCTCCTGCGCGTAGACCACCAAGAACGGCGTCAGCATCTTCCGCGCATCTTCAATCCGCTTCAACGCCCTGCCGCTGTCCGGCGCCACCGCCCCGCGCGACATCCACGCCACCGGCGCAACGCTGGCCAACTGCGAGGCCCGCTCCCGCAGCTCCGCGTCCGCACCCAGGTACGGTCCCACATCGAAGGCCGACACCAGCGTCGCCGAAAACCCGGCGTGCAGCAGCGCGTTAACGCTGTCTTTCAGAGAGGCCCACGACGGCTCCTTCGGCTCACACAGCCGGCTCACACCCGCGGGCAGCTTGACCGCCGGCAGCAGGCCGAAGTCCCCACTGTGCCGGTCCGCACCCGGCGCTCCCAGCGCCACGTGCTCCTCCAGCACCTCCTTGGGACTCGGCCCGTAGTAGAAGTAGTACTCAAGTTCCGTGGCGCCCTTCATCTGGACGATCCGCCGGTTCGCCTGACGCAAGTCAAACACGCACTCTCCCGCGCCCCGGTAGTACTCCCCGTATCCCGCGGTGGAGTACAGGAACGGCGTCGCCGCGCGCACCACTTGGCCGCGCAAGTTCAAGTCCGCCGCCGTCCGGGTTCCCAACCCGTAGAGCCTCTCTGTGGGCTCCATGGTGGACTCGACCTCCACCGTCCCGCCCTCTTGGCGCGCGCTCATGCCGGCCAGCAGCGCCTCCCCGTCGTCATCCGTCACCCGGAGCTTCAGACTGGACTTATCCACCGTCACCACCAGGTATCCGGTGGTGTACTCCCACCGCTCGCCCAGGTCCTTCCTCTCGACCTCCACTCGGTCCGCCTTGATGGGCGGGCGCTTCTCCGGTCGTTTCCCCCACGTCCGCGTCAGCCGGAACGATGATCCGCTGATCCACTCCACCTCGCCCCAGCCGTCCGCCAGCCGGAAGCTGTGCACGTTGCCCGCCGGAAACGCCGCGTGAGCCGACGTCAACAGGCCCGCAACAACCGCTACGCGCCGCATGTCAGATCGCTACCAGTTCCTCTTGGATTTCCCCAGTCACCCGCGCCTCACCCTCGCCGACAAACACATCCACTTCCGAGCGGATGCCGAACTTCTCGAGGTATATTCCTGGCTCAACCGAGAAGCACGTCCACGGGATCACCCGCCGCTCGTCGTGCGTCTCCAGGTTGTCCATGTTGGCCCCCGCGCCGTGCACCTCGACCCCGATCGAGTGCCCCGTCCGGTGCGTGAAGTACTCTCCGTACCCCGCCGCCGTGATAACGCCGCGCGCTGCATCGTCCACCTCGAAGCCGCGCAGCTCACGCCCGCTCGAAGCCGCTTCCTGCACCAGACGCACCGCCCGGTCCCGCGCCTCCCGCACGACTCCGAAAACCCGCGCCACCTCCGGGGACGGCGCGCCTCCCACCACTCCCGTCCAGGTGCTGTCGTAGTAGACGCCCTCCCCACCGTCGAGCTTGGCCCACAGGTCGATCAGCACCAGGTCTCCGTGCCGGATCTCCCGGCTGCGCTCCCGCTCCGGCTCGTAGTGCGGGTTTGACGCGTTCTCGTTCACCGCCACAATCGGCCCGTGATCCGTGATCAGTCCCGCTTCTGCGAAGCGGCCCAGGAGGTACTCCTTCACTTCGAACTCGCCCACCCCCGCGCCGCTGCGCACCCGCTCGCCGATCAGCCAGAACGCCGTGCGCCGCGTCTCATCAACCCGCCGGCCAGCCTCCAGATGGCGCCTTAGATTCTCCTCCGACCACCGCGCCTCGAAATACTGGATCAGGTCCGCCCCGCTGGCTACCTCGACCCCCAGGCTCCGCACCAGTTCCACCGTTCCGGCATCCACCATCGCCACATACGGCACGGCGCACTGGGGCGAGTACTGCATCGCCACACGCCGGCAACCCGCCAGCATCTCGCGCAACCCTTCCACCTGCTGCGACCAGCTCGCATACGCCCGCTTCCGCCCCGGCAGCGCATCCAGCATCGCCGGCTCGATGCGGTGCACCAGGCCCCGCGGCTCGCCCTCCGCCGGCACAAGGTAATACCAGCGCCGCGTCGGCGTCCGCGGTGGTTCGAGCTTCAGCACCCGGTAGGCCAGCGGATCGCGATGGTGGTGATCGAAAAACAGCCAGCCGTCCAGCCCCTCCCTTCGGAGGTGCTCCTGCATCTCCGCCAGCTTCATGCTCCCTCCTCCGCGAAAAACGGCCGCCACTTCTCTTCCGCCGGAGGCGGCGTCAGCAGGCTCACCACCACCAGGCTGACCAGGGACACCGCCAGCGCCGGATACACCGCGTCCAGCCACTCGATCCTGGCTACGTTCCACCCCACCGTTATCGCCGTCCCCAGCGCGATCGACGCCACCGCGCCGTGCGCCGTGGTCCGCTTCCAGAAGAACACCGCCATCACCGCCGGCGTTACCGCCGCCCCGTACACCGTGTAGGCGTACAGTGCCGCCCGCAGTATCGACTCGAATTGCGCCGCTTGCAGCAGGGCGAAAATGCCCAGCACCACCACCACCAGCCGCGACACCACCAGCACCCGCCGCTCGCTGGCCTTCGGGTTGATGAACCGCTGGTAGATGTCGTGGATGATGTTGCTCGCCGGCGAGAACAGGTAGTTGTTGGCCGTCGAGATGATCTTCGCGAACACGCCACCCAGCAGCAGCGCCCCCAGCAGCGGCGGCAGCCCCAGCCGCGCCGTCACCGGGATGATCTCCCGCGGGTTGTCCGGCAGAAACTTCGCGCTGCCGATCACCGCGATCGTCACGATCAGCGTCTCCAGAATCAGCGCCCCCACAATCCAGCCCTTCACCGCCCAGCGCGCGTCCCGCTCGCTGCGCGCCGAGAAGAACTTCTGGTACATCCCCTGATTGCCGATCAGCAGCAGCATTGAGGGCAGCGTGAATCCCAGCGCCTGATCCAGCTTCAGGTGCCCCAGCACCTGGAAGTGGGTCGCCGGCAGGCTGCGCCGCACCTCGGCCCATCCACCCACATTGTGGAGCAGCACCGGAACCGCGACGATCACGATGACCGTGACCATCGCCCCGATCACCAGGTCCAGGTAGGCCACCGACGCCATCCCCGCCGCCGCCGTGAACACGATCACGAAGAACGCGATCAGGTACATGCCCGTCTGCCGCTCCAGCTCCGGGAAGATCAGGTGCAGGATGTCGCCGCCTCCCTTGATCTGGTAGCTGGTGATGACCGTGTACGCGATTACTATGGCCACCGTGCTGAGCACCCGCGCCGCGGTGTTGTAGCGCGCCTCCAGCAGATCCGGCACCGTGAACTGCGCGAACCGTCGCGCCCGTCCCGCGATCCGCGAGATCAGGATCAGGCCCAGCCACCCGCCCGCCGGCTGCCACAGCGCCGCGAACCCGTTCCGGCAGGCGTTCTCCCCGCCCGCGAACAGGCTCCCCGCCCCGATCCACGCCGATAGCAGCGTGAACACCAGCACCGGCCAGGGCAGTCTGCGGCCCGCCACCAGGAAATCCGTCTGGGTGCGGATCTTTATCGTGCGCCACAGCGTGACGCCCAGGAGTACCGCGATCACCAGCGCGACGACAGTGATGTAGATCATCTCAGGCCCGCCGCCAGCTCATCCCAGTAGGATAGGCATTCTTGCCTGTCCTTACTAGCACAGGCATTCATGCCTGTCCTCACACCCGCCTCCACCTCACCTCCGTCGGCAAACTCGCCGCGCCCGTTCCGCCTCGTGGATCCATAACCCGGAAGCTTAGCACGTCATCCAGCCAGTCCTGGCTGGAGCCGTCCCAGTGCTGCGTGGCCGCCGTCAGCGTGTACTCGTGCTGCCCTAGCAGGCACTCGAAGGCGAATTCCACCTCCACCCGCTCGCCCGCGCGGAACCTCCCCAGCGGCTTGCCTTCCAGCCGCGTATTCGTTCCGAATACGTCCACTCCCAGCCGGTTCCGGACCAGCATGCCCACCACCAGGTCCTGGACCTCCCGGGCGAACTCCGCCCGCACCCGCACCGCGACCCGTTCCCCGGTGAGCACCGTCTGGACCGGCTGCCCTTCGCCATTCAGCATCGCCACCGAAGTGATCCGGCTCGCGGCGTCTCCGTGCCGGAAGCTGCTCTCCAGCGCGCCCGTGGGCTGCTCCTCTGCCGCTTCGCGCCGCTGCCGCTCCAGCACCAGCCCCACGTAACGGTTCACCACGTCGTTGGGACTGCCTTCCGCCTCCACTCTCCCGTTCACCAGGAAGATGGCGTGGTCCGCCAGCCGCTTCACCAGCCCCAGGTCGTGCGACACGAACAGCACCGTCACCTTGCGCCGCTTCAGTTCCTCGAATTTCTGGATGCACCGGCTGGCGAAGATGGCGTCCCCCACCGCCAGCGCCTCATCCACTACCAGGACCTCC
>VFZS01000042.1 GCA_016871095.1 Acidobacteriota bacterium | reverse complement strand
GCCCGAGCTGGCGCGCCCGGATGTGCCTGAATCCTAACGGCCTGCCGGGCTGGCACGCGGCTTGCTCCTGAATGGGGCGGAGATCATCATGAAGAACTGGCTTTTAGTGGCTGCAACTGGCGTTCTCGGCACGGGGTTGACCGCCCTCGCCCAGGCGCCGCCCTCCGGAAACGCTCCGGCTCCAGCGACACCCCAGGTGATGGGCCGGGGCCGGGGCGGCGCCCCGTTCGCGTGGAACGATCGCAACAAGGACGGCATCTGCGACCTCACCGGCCAGCCGGTGGGTCAAGGCCGGCCGCTCGGCTTCGGCCGAGGGCGGGGCCGCGGGGCCGGCGCCGCGGCATGGGGACGCGGAATGGGTCGCGGCTGGAGAGCCGCGCCACCCGCTCAAACCCCGCCGCCTCAGCCTCTACCGCAGAAGTAGCGCTCCCCGGGCCTTGACGTTCAGGCCCGCCTTCGCCCCGGAAGCGGCCTTGCCCGCCCGCTGCGTTCTCGCCTCTTTGACGAACCGCGCCATGGATTTCGACACGTGCTCCAGGACCTCGGCCCATTCCGCGAGGTGCCGCTCGCCCTGGGCCGTCAGCTTGTAGACGCGCCGCGCGGGCCCGCTCTGCTCCACTTCCCAGTCCGAAACCACGTGGCCGTTGATCTCCAGTTGACGCAGCGTCCGGTAGAGCGCGGCCCGCTCGATTTCGGCGTCCGTCAAGGCATGTTGCTGAAGCTCGCCGGCCAGGTCGTAACCGTAGGAGCGCCCCTTCTTCTTGAGCAGGAGCAGCACCACGGGCTCGACGAAGCGGTAGAGGTTCCCCATCGCGCACGTGCAGGGGTAGTCCCGGCCATGGCGCCGGCAGTGTCTGCGGCCCACACCAGCCTCCTTGAAGCGTGATACGCCTTACCGTAGCAGAGGCTGCCCCTAGATGCAAGGCCCATCTATTCACAGAATCGCGGGGCCGCCGCTGGCGCCTAGGTGTAATTTGCTGCTATAATCCCTGGCTGGAACGCAAACAGAGGAGGTCCATGCCCGAACCGCTGATTCACCATCCCGAGCAACTGGCGGAGGTCCGCCAGCGCTACCTGCGGCTGTACACCGGCGCCATCGCCGACATGCTCGACAAGCACGGCTGCCGCCAGCAGATCCTGCCGCACTACGTCAGACCGCTCACCACCGCCAACCGTCTGGCCGGAGTGGCCTTCACCGCCCGGGGCCGGCCGGTGGCGGATCCCGCCAGCAACGATATGCCCACCCGCCTGGCCATGCTGGACAGCCTCACGCCCGGCGCCATCACCTTGTGGTCCTGCGGCGGGAGCCTGGACTGCGCCCACTGGGGCGAGATCATGTCCACCGCCGCCCGCCAGCGCGGCTGCACCGGGGCGGTCCTGGACGGCGGAGTCCGCGACCTGGACTTCGTCAACGCCATGGGCTTCCCGGTCTTCGCCCGTTACAGGTCTGCGGGCACCTCGATCGGCCGCTGGGAGATCCAGGACTACCAGGAGCCCATTCGCATCGGGGAAACCACCATCCGACCGGGCGACTTCGTGTTCGGCGATATCGACGGCGTGGTGATCGTGCCCGCGGAGTTAACCCTGGAGGTGCTGGCCGCCGCCGAGGACCTCTTCAGCCGGGAGGGCAGCATGCGCGAGGAGCTCCGGCGCGGCGTCTCCATCCAGGAGGCCTACGCCAAGTACGGCTCGCTGTAGAAGGCGTGAAAGATTTCCCTGCGCAACCTGAAGCTTACGCCACTCGGCCTCGCAGTTGTGGAGCCGCAACGTGGGACATGCTTTAGCTTGTCCGCGCATAGCCTGGCAGACCGGGTCTTTCACACCTTCTGTAGCCCCCGCGCGCCGGGCGGCCGCCGCTACGGCTCACCCTCCGGCCGCTCCTTCGAGAAGCGGTCGTCAGCCAGCCGCCGCTCAGAGGCGGCGCCCTCCAGCCAGCCGGACTTCGCCTCGGGGTAGGAGTCGAACTCCGGAACGTAGGGCTTGATGTCGAGCAGCGGCGTTTCGTCCAGCATGTCCACGCCGGACACTTCCAGCACGGCGCCCTCGATCCGCAGCAGCTCAACCGCCGACAGGCCGATGCGGGTGGGCCGGCACGGCGCCCGCGTGGCGAACAGCCCGCGCTCCGCCGTGTCAAGGAAGGGCGTCACGCGCAGGCGCGCGGCCGGCGCCAGGTGAAACCAGTAGAGCAGCCAGATCCGGTCGAAGCCCTCCAGGTCCCTCAAGGCTTCGCGGTACTCCTCGAACACCGTCACCGTCCCGCGCGCTCCCCGGGACCGGGAAGGCTGGATAGGGGCGCCGGCGGCCTCCCGGAAGGGAGTGCGTATGATTCCGATGGGCCGGAGTTGCAGCACATCCGGCGCGGGCGGGTCTCCGTTCATGCAGCCACCTCCTGGTTGTCGGCTGAGGGCGGTTGACAAGCACCCAGGGAAATTATACTATAGGTGTGAGTTACACCTAATTTGAACAGGAGGTCCAAACCCATGCCTTGTGGAGATGGAACCGGGCCGGCGGGGAGAGGTCCTGGCAGCGGACGCCGGGCGGGCCTGTGCGCCAGCCGCGGCGCCGGCGATGCAGCCCCTGACAGAGGAGCCGGGCGGGGATCCGGTCGCCGCGGCGGACAGTGCTGGCGTCACGGGAACTGGGCTGCCGGGCCGGCCGCCGGCGGTGGTGGTCCGCAACCACCTCCGCCGCCCCCCGCTGACGAGCCCAGTCGCGCCTGAGGACCTCGTCAGCCTCGCCTTGCCTTTCGCCGCCGGGCGGCTGTGGTATAAATGTAGGGAAGTCCCGCCCGTGGGCGCGTAGCTCAACTGGCAGAGCAACTGACTCTTAATCAGTAGGTTCCAGGTTCGATTCCTGGCGCGCTCACCACTGCCAGGCTCCACGCAACGATGCGACCGCCAACCTCACCCCGGCCCGATGTCACGGTCCGGCACGGGCGTGCAGGAAGTAGGTTCCCTGGCGCGATTCCAAAGCCTTGGCCAGAACCACGTACGCGCCGGGCCCCAGGGTCCTTTGGATGCGCGCGTTCAATCCTCCCCCGCCGTCGTCGTCGGTGGCGATCTGGTTGCCGTTGGCATCGAGGAGGATCAGGTAAGGGTCAAAGTCCGTCGAGCGCATGTCGATGACCACGGGAGTGCGCCTGGAGAGCTTCAATTCGTACCGGGCCGCCCGGTCGTTGTCCGCGCCGGAGCCCAAGAGCTGCTGCACGGCGCAGTCACTGCCGGAGAGCGTCATCCGAATCTCCTGGTCCAGCTCCAGCGTCCACCACGGGCACTCGGGCCCGCGCTGAGGCGGCTCTGGGGCCGGGCGTCGCGCGGGTGTGAAGTTGGTGATCAGGGTGTAGGCCCCGACGCCGGGCCCCAGTGACCGCGCCACGACGCTATAGTTGCCCGGTCCCAGCTCGAGTGATATCCGGGCGTCCCGACTGCCCGCATGGTCGTCGTTCCTGGCCAGTTCACGGAGGCTCGCGTCCAGCAGCATGAGGTAGGCGTCGAAGGCTGTGGATTGCAGGTCCAGCGTGAGCGTGCCCCGTTCCGTGAGCGTGACGCGGTGGTGTTCGGCGGGGATGCCGCCTGAGCCCTGCGGAGTTATCTGCTGCTCGGTGCACGCCCCGCTGGTGAGCGTGCCGCTGGTAGTCCGGTTCAGTTCCAGTGGTCGCGGCACGCAACTCGTTCCGCCCGCGGGCGTGCTGTACGACGGAGTGTAGGGCGTGTACGGCGGTGGGCCATCGTTAGAGCGGAGTGCGGCCCAGATCATAACCAGTATGCACACGAAGGGAAACGCCGCCCAGCGTGCCGCCGAGACGACTTTCGGGTTCTTGTACCAGGGTTCCGGAAGCGGCTGAAAGGGGCCCCCAACATCCTTCTCTCGCTCTTCCGCCTCC
The DNA here is from genome assembly GCA_016871095.1 of Acidobacteriota bacterium. Lineage (GTDB taxonomy): Bacteria > Acidobacteriota > Terriglobia > Bryobacterales > Bryobacteraceae > VFZS01. The sequence continues at coordinate 11,597 of VFZS01000042.1, read as the reverse complement.
CTGTCCCGCTCGGCCTGCTCGCGCGCCAGCCGCTCAGCCTCGGCCCGCGCGGCGGCTTGCCGTTCCGCTTCCGCCCGCTCGCGTGCTAGCCGCTCCTGTTCGGCTCTCTCCCGCGCCTCCCTCTCCCGTTCGGCCTGCTCGCGTGCCCGCCGCTCGGCCTCGGCTCTTTCGGCAGCCTGCCCTTCCGCTTCCGTGCGTTCCCGCGCCAGCCGCTCGGCCTCCTCAAAGGCGCTCAGGAAGCTGTCGGCGGCGGCGCTGACTCTGCGGCTATCGTCGTCTCTCAGCTTGAGCAGCTCCGCATGTGCGGTAAGCGCCAGGCCTTTGTTCCTGCCGCGCAGCAGGCGGTTGAGCTCGTCCGCCGCCCGCACCCGGGCATCCACGATGACGCTCTGGATCGCCTCCCGCAGCCCCGGGTCCAGCTCGACGGGCTGGGGCAAAACTGGCGTCCGGGCAATGAAGATGTCGCCTTGAACCTCTCCCGCTCTCCGCGGGGTCTGCTGCGGAAATTCCCGGTGTACGCTTTAATAAGCGTAGTGATACAGCTCGTCCAGGCCGACAAGCTGGTCGCCGTCCTCGTCGGCCTTCCCGGTTTCTATCCCTTCCACCAGCGCGCGGGTGAAGACCGAACAGACCCCGGCCGGCCCGACCTCTTCTCCTTCGTAGGAGTACTGAAAGGCGTCGGAAGCCGTGAGGGTCACGAGTCCCTGTCCCTGCCGGAACTCATCCATGACGCCCACGGAGGTATCTCCCTTCGCCAGAAAAGCCTTCGAGAATGCCCCGCTGTAACAGCAGTCCAGGAGCAGGACCTTGCGCCGGGACATGCTTCTCCCGATCAGGTCGTTCACTTGGTAGGCGGCGATGGCGGTGGCGACAAGGCGCGTGTGCCGGGTGTTCCTGGCGGCGTAGTACAGCCGTCCTTGCTCGTCCTTGATGCCGTGCCCGGAGAAGTACAGCAGCAGGAGATCGTCTCTCTTGCGGTGGTCGAAGAACTCCTCAATCTCCAGAATCAGTGACTGGCTGGGCTGGTTCAGATGAACGCTAACGCTGTCAAACGCCCCCATGGCTGGGTCGCTCAAGACGCGCCGGAGCGCTTCCACATCTTGGGCGGGGGCTTTGAGCGGCCGGAAATACGAATCCTCGTATTCAGAGCTCGCGATGAGGAGCGCGAATTTTCTTTCCGGCATAACCGCTCACGAATCTCTGCCAGCCTTCAGCCATTCCGCAATGATCTGTTGCTGCTCTTTAGAGAGCGTCCCCGTAACCGTGATCTTCTGCTCCCCTCTCTGGAGAGTGAGGCTGGTACGCTCGTGGCGGGTGAGCCAGGACTGGAGCGCGGCAATCAAGCCGGTGAGCGCGGTCGGGGCCAGAGCGATCAAGAGGCTGGCCAGGGTGACCGCGTCACCCTTGGAGCCGGCTGGGGCTTCGCCGCCGTGGAGCCGCTCGACCGACTCCGCACCAGCGTCAATGAGGTCGTCCCGCAGGCGGTCGGTCAGTTCCGAAAGCCGCTGCTCGTCCGCGTCCGCCTCGCCACCTACGGTGAGCAGTATGCCGCTGCGCTGTGACGTCATGTGGGTCAACCCCCTTCTATACCAATAGATCGTGAGGGCTTCGAAGTCAAGGCATTACTTGGGCTGGTTCCCGGCGCCCAGTGCGAGACTCTGTGCGCTGGGGTGGCTTTGGCCGGGGCTCCGCGTCTGGCAACCAGCCGCCACTCCGCCTGAGGCTTGCCCGGAGCGATACTGGCAGAGATGGCCGCGGTTGATCCGGGCCCGGGGACAGACGGAACGGTCCCCGCGTCGGGGAGCGTTCCGTCTGTCCCCACCGTGCGGCCTCACACCGTGGGTGCGCCGTGGACTTCGAGTTCGTCGGGGGCCACGCCCACGGCGGGGGGCTCGGGCAGCCGGCCCCGCCAGTCGAGCAGGCCCCAGTAGAGGGCGGTCAGCGAGCTCAGCACTCCACTCCACAGGCCGATCACGCGCGGGCTGACCGTCTGCGAGGCCAGCCCCGCCGCCAGCATGGACAGCATCATGGTCGCCCAGGTCAGCGATTCCATGGTCGAGAACACGCGCCCGCGGTAGGCGTCCGAGACGTGCCGCAGCAGTTGCGACATGTTGAGCACCGAGCTGACCGCCACGCCGGCCCGCGACAGGGCGATGAACAGCAGCGCCAGGCCGAAACTGGGGGCCTGGCTGAACAGCACGTAGGCGCCACCGTGGACGACGTAACAGGCCACGATGGCGCGCTTGTACCCGGTGAAGCCGGTGCGCTGGCCGAACCAGTGACCAAACGCCGCGCCGACCAGCAGCCCGATCCCCGCGAAACCCCAGATGGTTCCGATGCCCACCGCGCCGCGATCGAACACCAGCTCGCCGAACAGGCTGAAGAGGATCTGCGCGGCGCCTCCGCCGCTGGCCCAGCCGATGTGCACCACGGCGATGCCCAGGATCAGCGGCGTGGCGCGCATGTAGCGCAGCCCGGCGGCGTAGTCGCGCCAGGGCCGCGCCACCTCGGCCTCGGTCAGCGCCACGCGCTGCGCGCGGAAGTGGCCCGCCGCGGCGCGCAGCCTCGAGATGGACCAGGCCGAGTACAGGAACGACACCGCGTTCAGGAAGAACGCCCACTGGTAGCCGAACTGCATGATCGCGGCTCCCGCCAGAAAGCCGCCCAGGGTCACCGTGGTCCACTGGGTGGCCTGGGTGAGCGAATTGGCGGTGTGCAGCTCCTCGCGGCTGGCAATCGAGGGCAGCAGCGAGGCGCGTCCGCTGGTGAAGAAGGGCGAGGCGAACATCAGCAGGCCGCTCAACAGGTACAGCAGCCACGGCTCCGGCCGCCGCACCAGCAGGATGAAGGCCGCGGCGAAACCGGCGCGCACCAGGTCGCTGGCGATCATGACCCGCTTGCGGTCCAGCCGGTCCAGAACCACTCCCGCCAGCGGTCCGGCCAGGATCACGGCGGCCGCCCGCGCCAGCATGATGCCGCTCACCACCAGGCCCGAGCGGGTGGCGGCCAGCGCCAGGCTGAACACGGCCACGTTGTTGAAGTGGTCGCCCACCTCGCTGACCACCTGCCCCAGCCAGGTGTAGCGGTAGTTGCGATTGCGGCGCAGCAGCTCCGCGAAGGCGGTCATAGACAGCGTTCCGTCAAGCGCAAGAGAGCGTCTCCTGGCGGACGGTAATCTGGCTCATGAACTCCAGGTCCAGCGCGTAGCCGAAGCCCGGCTCGGCGCGCACCTCGATGGTGCCGGCGGGAGTCACCTCGACGGGCGGAGTGATCACATCGCGCGCCCAGTAACGGCGGCTGGCGGAGACGTCGCCGGGCAGCACGAAGTTGGGCAGCGTGGAGAGCGCGATGTTGTGCGCGCGGCCCACGCCGCACTCGAGCATCCCGCCGCACCACACCGGGACGCCGGCGGCGCGCGCCACGTCGTGCACGCGGCGCGCCTCGCGGAATCCGCCCACTCGCCCCAGCTTGATATTGATGATTCGGCAGGCCTTCAATCGGATAGCCTGCTCGGCGTGCCGCGCCGAGCGGATGCACTCGTCCAGGCAGATGGCCGTCTCCAGGCGGGCCTGCAAAACGGCGTGGTCGATGATGTCGTCGTGGCTGAGCGGCTGCTCGATCATCATCAGGTGGAACTCGTCGAGGCGCCGCAGGTGCTCGGCGTCGGCCAGAGTGTATGCGGAGTTGGCGTCCACCATGAGCTTGCAGTGCGGGAACTCGCGCCGCACCTCGCGCACCACCTCCACGTCCCAGCCGGGCTTGATCTTGATTTTGATGCGCTGGTAGCCGGCGGCCAATTCTCCCTCGATCTTCTTGAGCAGGTCAGGGACGGATTCCTGGATGCCGATGGAGACGCCGCAGGGAATGGCGGAGCGCGCGCCACCGCCGATGTGCTTCCACAGCGGTAGGCCGAGCCGGCGCGCCTCCAGGTCCCACACCGCCGCCTCCAGGCCGCCGGTAGTCATGCGGTGCCCGCGAATGTGAGCGACGAGCGGGGCCACCGCTTCCGCGTTCTCCACTTCCCCGCCCAGCAGGCGCGGCGCGGCGAACTCGCGCAGGACCAGCCACGCGCCGTCGGTCCACTCCTCGTTGTAGAAAGGCCGCTCGCCGCAGGTCACCTCGCCCCAGCCGGAGACCCCTCCGGCGACGGCCTCCACCAGGATGATGCGCCGCTCGGTGGTGCGTCCGAAGCTGGTCTCGAAGAAATGCACCAGCGGCAGGCGGATTTCCCGCAGAATGATGCGCTCTATTCGGATTGCCATTCGCCTAACAGATACACGCCCGCGTGTTCTTCGCGCTGGAAGCCCACCACCGCCAGCCCGCGCGCCAAGTGTTCAAGGAACTGTTCGCTGACCGCGCTCTGGATCTCGCGGGCCCGCCGGGACTCCTCGCGGCGGATCTGCGCGATATCAGCAGGCACTTCGATTCTGGCCGACACCGGCGGCCGGGGAAGCGGCCGGCCGGACATGATCGCTTCCACGCGCGCGCTGCCTACCCACCACTCCGCCGTGCAGCGGTCGGTGGGCAGGCCGCCGTGCAGGTGGCTCGTGGTCGTGCCGTACTGGTTCAACACGTAGCGCCGGACGACCACGCCCAGCCGCTCCAGGTTGAAGTAGGCGTTCTTGAGCTCCAGCGGGTCGAAGGTCCACTCCACCAGCGAAATCCCCCGAGAGAGCGCCTCGTCCCGCTGCGCCACTTTCAACAGGCGTCCCACGCCCAGGTTACGATAGGGCTTCAACACCCCCATCATGTGGCTGTGCAGGTAGAGCTGGCCGCCGGGCTTCAGACCGGGCACCGCCAGCAGGAAGCCCACCATGCGGTCGCCGTCAAAGGCGCCGAAAGTCTGCCCGCCGATGTGGGAAGCCACCACGAACAAGCGCACGGGGAGCAACTCGAGCTCCTCGAAGCCCCACACGTGTTTCTGGACCTCGACGGCCTCGGCGAATTCGGCCGGTGTGGCAAGGGCGCGGACCTGGATCGCGGGGGACTGGCTCATGCGCGCTGAAAAAGCGGCTAACTCATCACTGTAGCAGAAGGCCGCCAGGGCGTTGCCGTGGGCGAGACGCATCGACTAGTCTGAGAGGTGGCCATGGCCAAGCCACTGCCGGCGGCGATCGGGATCATAGGCGGGATGGGTCCGTGGGTGGACCCGCTGCTGCTGCGCAAGCTGCTGGAGTATCAGGCCGCGCTGGGCATGCGCCGCGACCAGGACGCCGTCCCGGTACTGCTGGCGCAGTATCCCGAGCTGATCGAGGATCGCACCGAGTACCTTGTGTCGCTGGCGCGCGGCGCGCCCCTGGAAAACCCTGCGGTGAACGTGGCGCGCGTGGCGCGGATGCTCGCGGCGGACGGGGCCTGCGTGCTCGGTATTCCCTGTAATACGTTTCACGCGCCGCCCATCTTCAGCCGCTTCGAGGAGGAGCTGGCCGGGCTGGAGGTCGAGTTCGTTCACATGATCCGGGCCACGCTGGCAGGCATCACGGCGCACCGGGTGGGGATTCTCTCGACCAACGGGACTTACCTGCACCGGATCTACGCGGGCCCCATAACCGAACGCGGGCTGGAGCCGGTGACGCTGCCTTTCGACCCCGCGCCGGGACAGCAGGGCCCCAGCCAGAACGATGTTCATGAGGCCATCACCAGCACGGAGTGGGGCGTTAAGTCGGGGCGCGAGGCGCGGCTGGGCTACCCCGCCGCTCGCGGCGTTCTGAAGGCCGCTGCGCGGCGCCTGCAAGAGTTGGGAGCGGAAGTCATCATCCTGGGTTGCACCGAGATCCCGCTGGCGCTGGAGCCCTCCGATGTGCCGGATCTGCCGCTGCTGGACCCCCTGGACGCGCTGGCGCGGGGGCTGGTCGGGGCGTACCGGGCGCGGCTGCATCCGCTCCCTGACGGTCGCGGCTCTGTAGCGTGCGGCGAAGCTGTAACCGAGCCGCGAGCGTGAGCGAGCGGTAGTCCTACTGGCGTTTCGCCTCCTGCCAGAGGGCTTCCATTTCCTCCAGGGTGGCCTCGCGGAGCGGTTTGCCCCGCGCGGCGAGTTGGCGCTCGAGATAGCCGAAGCGCTCCCGGAAGCGGCGGTTGGTTTTGCGCAGAGCCTGCTCGGGGTCCACTTTGAGGAAACGGGCCACGTTGACCAGAACGAACAGCAGGTCGCCGATCTCGCTTTCGAGAGCTTCCTGGCCGGCGCCTTGCCGGGCCTCGGCCAGCTCGGAAAGCTCCTCGGCGAGCTTGTCGAGCACCTGATCGGCGTTCTGCCAGTCGAAACCGACCTCGGCGGCGCGTCCGGCCACTTGGGCGGCCTCGACCAGCGCGGGCAGGTTGCGGGGCACCGCATCGAGCAGGGCCTCCCCGCCGCGTCCCTTGCTCTCCCGCTCGGCGGCCTTGATCTGGTCCCAGCGGCGCTTGACCTCGGCGGGGGTGTCAGCCTGGGCGGCGCCGAAGACGTGCGGGTGACGCCGCACCAGCTTCTCGTGGATCAGCTCCAGCGAATCGCTCACCGTGAAGCGTTTCTCCTCGGAGGCGATCTGGGCCAGGAAGACCACCTCGAGCAGCAGGTCGCCCAGCTCCTCGGCCAGGGCCGGCCAGTCGCGGGCATCCACGGCCTCGAGCACTTCGTAGGTTTCTTCAAGCAGATAGGGCTTGATGGTGTCGAGGGTCTGCTCGCGGTCCCAGGGACAGCCCGCGGGCGAGCGCAGCCGGGCCATGATCTCGACCAGGCGCTGGAATCCTTCTCCGGGGGACGGCATGGAAGCTCCCAATCTAACACACGCCCCGCGGGCGCTCACTACAATGGGTATTTATGAGCGACACAGAGACCCCCGTACCCGAGCCCGAGGAGACCCCCGCGTCCGAGCCGGAAGAGGCGGAAGCGCCGGAGCCGCCGCTGCCCCCGGCCAGCTTCGAGTTCCTGGTGCTGTCGCTGCGCTGGCAGGCCGAGATGCAGCTCGGATTGATCGGCCTGGGCGGCGAGGAGAAGCCCAAACCGCACCTGCGCGGGGCGCGGCACACCATCGACCTGCTGGGAGCGCTGCAAGAGAAGACCCGCGGCAACCTGAGCCTGGAAGAGCAGCGGCTGCTGGAGAACTCGCTGACCGAACTGAGATTCCGCTACGTGCAGGCGGTCGAGGAGGAGGGAAAGGCGAAGTAGATGGCGGCGCCTTCCCCTCCGCTGCGCATCCGGGTGCTGGGATCGGGCACCAGCGTGGGCGTGCCCACGCTGGGCTGCCGCTGCGCGGTGTGCCTCTCTGAGGATCCCCGCGACCAGCGGCTGCGTCCCAGCGTGCTGCTGCGCTACGGCGGGCGCGCGGTGGTGATCGACACCACGCCGGACTTCCGCACCCAGGCGCTGCGCGCCGGGCTGGACCACCTGGACGCGGTGCTGTTCACGCATGCCCACGCCGATCACATCCTCGGTCTGGATGACGTGCGCCCGTTCAACCACTGGCAGCGCGCCAATATCCCCATCTACGGCGCCCCGGAGGCGCTGAAGGTAATCCAGCGGGTATTCGACTACGTGTTCAACCAGGTCCCGACCGAATCCTCGAAGCCGCGCCTGGAAGCGCACGCCCTGGACGGCGGCCCCTTCGAGTTGTGCGGGCTGGAGTTCCTGCCGGTCCCGGTGCGGCACGGCAGCGTTCAGATCTACGGATTCCGCTTCGGGCGGGCGGCCTACCTGACGGATCACAGCTCCATCCCGGAGGAGTCGCTGGAGAAGCTGGGGGGACTGGAGGTTCTGTTTCTGGACGCGCTGCGGCGCCGCCCGCATCCCACGCACTCGACGGTGGAGCGGGCGCTGCGCTATATCGAGCAGCTCGCTCCGCGGCGGGCTTTCCTCACGCATATCTGCCACGAGCTGGCGCACGAAGAGACGGAGCGCTCTTTGCCGCCCCACGTGCGGCTGGCCTACGACGGGCTGGAGATCGAGGTGGTCTGATGACGCCGGATTTCCGCCTCTACCGCGGCCTGGAAGAAGCCGCCGGGGCCTTCGGCCCCTGCGCCATCAGCATCGGCGTCTTCGACGGGGTGCACTGCGGCCACCGGCGCATCCTGCGGCGGGTGGTCGAGACGGCGGCCCAGCAAGGATGGGAAGCGGCGGCCATGACTTTCGACCCGCACCCCGCCGCGATAGTCGCGCCGCAGCGGGCGCCCAGGCCGCTCACTACGCCCGAGGAGCGGGCCACGCTGATGCGCGAGGAAGGCATCACGCGGGCGCTGGTGGTCCCCTTCACGGTGGAGTTCTCCCACCTGAGCGCGGACGAGTTCGTGCGGCGGGTGCTGCTCGAGCAGCTTGAGGCGCGCGCCGTGCTGGTGGGCGACAACTTCCGCTTCGGCTACCGCCACGGTGGCGATACCCGCCTGCTGGCCCAGCTTGGGCAGCGGCATGGATTCATCACCGAGGTGATCCCGGCGGTGCGGCGGCGCGGGCGCATGGTGTCCTCGAGCGAGATCCGCCGGCTGATCGAGGCCGGCGAAGTGGGCAAGGCGGCCCGGCTGCTGGAGCGCCCGCACGCGGTCGAGGGAGAGGTGGTCGCCGGCCACGGCGTCGGAGCGAAGCTCACCGTGCCGACCTTGAACCTGCGCCCGGGCGAGGCAGTACTTCCGGCTCGGGGCGTCTACATCACACGCACCCGCCTGGAGTGGAGTGAGACGGCGCCCTGGCGGCCCTCGGTGACTAACGTGGGCCACCAGCCGAGCTTCACGGGGCGGGCGTTGGCGGTCGAGACCCATCTGCTGGAGGGGCTATCGGGGGAATCCCCCAGACGCATCCGCGTGGAATTCCTTAGACGCCTCCGCGAAGAGAAGAAGTTCGCCTCGGCCGAGGAACTTAGGGCGCAAATCCTGCGCGACTCCGCCCGCGCCGCTAGGTTCTTTCGCCAGCTTGCGGCGCGCCGGGGCGCGTGTTAGCGTGGAAGTTAATTGCCTCGCGCCTGCGTTGCAGGCCCCAATGCCAACAAGGAGAAATCGAGAATGCCGCTAGTTTCCATGCGCCAACTGCTGGACGAGGCCGCCCAGGGTGGATACGCCATCGGCGCGTTCAACGTCAACAACATGGAACAGATCCAGGCCATCATGGAGGCCGCGCGCGAGACCCGCTCGCCGGTGGTGGTGCAGGCCAGCCGCGGCGCGCGCTCTTACGCCCAGGATCGTTACCTGTATCACCTCATGCTGGCCGCCGTCGAGCTGTATCCGGAGATCCCGCTGGTGCTGCACCTGGATCACGGCAACAGCCCGGAGACCTGCAAGTCGGCCATCGAGATGGGCTTCACCAGCGTGATGATGGACGGCTCGCTGATGCCCGACGGCAAGACGCCTTCGACTTTCGAGTACAACGTCGAGGCCACCCGCAAGGTGGTCGAGATGGCCCACGCCCGCGGCGTCACCGTGGAGGGCGAGATCGGCACGCTGGGTGGCATCGAGGATGGCCACGGCGCCGGAGTGGATGCCCTGTCGCACCTCACCGATCCCGACCAGGCCGCCGAGTTCGTGAAGCTCACCGGCGTGGACGCCCTGGCCATCGCCATCGGCACCAGCCACGGCGCCTACAAGTTCAAGGAGAAGCCCACCGGCGAGACCCTGCGCATGGACCGGCTGATCGAGATACACAAGAAGCTGCCCAACACCCACCTGGTAATGCACGGCTCCTCGAGCGTGCCCAAGGAGCTTCAGGACATCATCAACGCCTACGGTGGGAAGCTGAGGCCCACCTGGGGCGTGCCGGTCGAGGAGATCCAGCGCGGCATCCGCAACGGGGTGCGCAAGATCAACGTGGACACCGACAACCGGCTGGCCATCACCGGGGCCATCCGCAAGGTGTTCGCCGAGACGCCCGAGAAGTTCGACCCGCGCGACTACCTCAAGCCGGCCCGCGAGGCCATGCGGCAGGTGGTGATGGCGCGTATGACGGCCTTCGGGCAGGCCGGTCACGCCGGCGACTACGCGCCGCTTCCGCTCGAGGAGATGGCCCGGCGCTACGCGGCCTGAGGCGGCGCGGCTTGTACCGGGCCGAGGGTTCGGCTCAGATGCCCAGGGCCTGGCCCCGCCAGCCTGTTCGTTACTCTGCCGTCCCCAGAATCAGAGCCTCCGCCCAGTGCAGCACCCGCTTGGCCAACTCGATGGCCTGCTCGAGCTCCTCCCGGGTCACCGGCTCGGTGAGACCGGGATAGCGAATGTCCACCGCATATCCCGTGAGGGCGTCGGCCTGGCGAAGCTCGTCTGGCAGGTCCATGCCGCTAGCCCGCAAGAGACCAAGTAAGGCGTTGATGTCGTGGGTCTTGGGGAAGCCGACCCGGTGGTACACCAGCACCGCCTTGAGGGATTTCTCGGCAGCCTGCTGCGCGTCAAAGCAGAGGTCCTCATACAAGACCTCGGGAAGGTCCCGGTCGGCTTGGGCTCGTGCCAGGTTACTCCTGGCTCTGCGAAGCCATTCCGTGGGGTCGCCGGGACCCCTTCGCTCAGGAGGCATAGACCACTATGCCCTCGCGGAGCGCCGGGGCGACGGCCGACCCGGGTTGCTCACCGAAGGCTTCGACGTCCTCCGGGGTGAGCACGATGATGTCCACCGGCGCCGTGATCCCGAACAAGCTCCGGTGGATCTGTTGAGCCAGCCGGCGGCGATGAGGCACTGCCGCCTTGATCACCAGGAAGTCCAAGTCGCTGTCGGGACCCAGCTCACCTCTGGCAGCGGAACCGAACAGGATGATTCGCTGCGGCTGCGCCACTTCGACGATGCGCCGGACTATCTCCTGGAGAACAGCCGGCTCGGGGCGGCCCTCCCTTCCGGCGTCGGCTGGGCGGTGCATTTGCCTTCCAATTGTACACACTCCTGGCAGGGCCGGCAGACAGGCGAAACCGCCCCCTCGGCTATAATGCTCCCTGGAGCGCAAGGATGAGTCTTTCCCCCGGCAAGTTGGAGCGGATGAAGCGGCTGGCGGGGCCGGATGGCGTCATCGCCGCCCTGGCCATGGATCAGCGCGGCAGCCTGGACAAAATGCTGGCCCAGGCCAAGGGCTGCCCCCGCAACCAGATCACCGCGGAAATGAAGACCGAGTTCAAGACCGCGGTGTCCAGGATCCTGAGCCCGCACGCCACCGCCATTCTGCTGGACCCGGAGTTCGGCCTGGCAGCGGCTCAGGCGCGCGCCGCCTCCACCGGCCTTCTGCTGTCCTACGACAAGAGCGGTTACGACAACCAGCGGCCCGGACGCCTGCCGGACCTGCTGGACAAGGTGTCCGTGAAGCGCATCGCCGAGGATTTCCGCGCCGACGCCGTCAAGATCCTCCTGTACTACACGCCGTTCGAGGAGGCGCGCGTGGACGGCATCCCGGTCAACGACATCAAGCACGCCTTCGTCGAGCGCATCGGCGCGGAGTGCGAGGCCTGGCAGATTCCCTTCTTCCTCGAGTTCGTGGGCTACGACCCGGCGGGCGGCGACGAGAAAGGCTTTGAATACGCCCGGATCAAACCGGAAGTGGTGACACGCAGCATGGCCGAGTTCTGCCAGCCGCACTACAAGGCCGACGTGCTGAAGGTGGAAGTGCCGGTCAATCTCCAGTTCGTGGAAGGCAGCGGAGTCTACCAGGGGCGGACAGCGTACTCACGAG
>VFZS01000041.1 GCA_016871095.1 Acidobacteriota bacterium | reverse complement strand
TCGCTGGTGATCGGCGTGGGAGCCAACCCGGCCGCGGTGAACCTGGATGAGGAGATCCGGCGCTTCGAGTGGAAGGTCGAGGCGGGGGCCGAGTACGTGGTGACGCAGCCGGTTTTCGACGCCGATTTGCTGGAGCGTTTCCTGCGGCGCATCGAGCACGCGCGCATCCCCCTGATCGCCGGCATCTGGCCGCTGGCCAGTTACCGCAACGCCGAGTTCATGGTCAACGAGCTGCGGGCGCCGGTGCCCGGTGAGCAACTGGAGCGGATGCGGCGGGCCGCCACGGCGGAGGCGGCGCGGCAGGAGGGCGTGGCCATTGCACGGGAAATGGTGACCCGGCTCCGCGCCATGGTGAAAGGGGTGCAGCTCAGCGCGCCCTTCGGCCGCTACCAGACCGCCCTGGAGGTGGCCCAGGCCATCGGGCCGAGTTGAGATGACCACCGACCTGGTCGAGATCGATCAGTACCAGCCAGTTCCGAACGTGATCGAGCGGGCCGCCGAGGCGATCCGGCAGGGCCAGGTGATCGCCATCCCCACGGACGCCTTGTACACGCTGGTGGCCGACCCCTTCAGCTTGCGCGCCGTGGGACAGGTCTTCCTAGCCAAAGGGCGCGAGCCGGACCGTTCCCTGCCCCTGCTGATCAGCGATGTGCTGATGGCCGAGGACCTGGCTAAGGAGCTGCCCGGCCGCTTCTTCGTGCTGGCGCGACGGTTCTGGCCGGGTCCGCTGACCGTGATCGTGCCGGCCTCCGCCCGCGTGCCACTAAAGGTAACCGGCAATACCGGGCGGCTGGCCCTGCGGCAGCCGCGGGCCCCGGTGGCGAACGCGCTGCTCGAGAAACTGGGCCAGCCGTTGATCGCCACCAGCGCCAACATCTCCGGCCAGCCCACTTGCCGCAGCGGTATCCAGGTTTTCGGCATGATGGACGGCCGGGTAGACTTGATTCTGGACGGGGGTCCGTGCTCCGGCGTAGGCAGCACCACTATTGACATCACCGATCCCGACTGGAAGCTGATTCACGAGGGCGCAATCTCGGAGAAGGATATCCGGGAGTGCCTGGAGGCCGGGCACTAGCGGCGCGCTTTGTGCTATCATCGACATGGAGCGTATTCCGAGGGCTCGGGAGGCGGTTCCCAAAATTTTGATCCAACAGTCAATGCTTGGGAGTCCGACTCGTTGCCAGCGCCGGTGAGCAGGCTCCGGCCCCGACGAGGGGAACGGAGAAGCCTAATGGCGCTCGGGGGACACCCACCCCGTTTACCAAACAGGGGTCAATGACGGGAGCCACCCGGGCAGGCGGGGCGCTCCTTTTTTCTAACCGTCGGCAGTGGTGTCCGTAACCAGATGAACGTTCTCTTCGTGGGCGACATCATAGGCGCCCCGGGGCGCCGCATCCTGGCGGAGCGCCTGAGCGGCCTCATCTCGGAGGAGCGCATACACCTGGTGGTGGGCAACGCTGAGAACGCCGCCGGCGGCCGCGGGGTGACGCCGCAGGTGGCTGAGGACCTGTTCAACCTGGGCGTGGACGTGCTCACCTCCGGCAACCACATCTGGGACAAGCGCGAGGTCAACGACTACCTGGAGCGCCAGCCGCGCCTGCTGCGGCCGGCCAACTACCCGGGGCAGCCGCCGGGCCGGGGAGTCTGCGTGGTACGGGCCCGCAACGGGGTCGAGGCGGCGGTCATCAACCTCCAGGGACGGGCGCACATGCTGCCCATCGACTGCCCCTTCCGCAAGGCCGACGAAATACTGCGTGCCCTGGACTCCGCGCTCAAGGTCCGGGTGGTGGATTTCCACGCCGAGATCACCAGCGAGAAGGTGGCGATGGGCTGGTACCTGGACGGGCGGGTCTCCGCGGTGTGCGGCACCCACACCCACGTCCCCACCGCCGATACGCGCATCCTCCCCGGCGGGACGGCGCTACAGACCGACGTGGGAATGACCGGTCCGGCCGACTCGATCATCGGGGTGGAGAAGGACATCGTGCTGCGGCGCTTCCTCACCAGCCTGCCGGTGCGCATGGACCCGGCCAAGGGCCGAATGGAGTTACACTCAGTGGTGATAGAGGTAGATGAGGACACGGGGCGGGCGGTCTCGATCCGCCGGCGGGCGTTGGAACAGGACTGACCACGCATGAACGTCCTGGCGGTTTCGATCGCCGTTGGCGCGCTGCTGCTGGTGGGAGCAGCGGTGTTTTTCTTCCGCCGTTCGCTGGCGCAGCGGGCTGAGTTGCGCCGCTTGGGCTCGGAGGTGGAGCGGCTGCGCAAGGAAGCTGGCCGCGTGGACCTGGATCCGCTGACCGAACTCGCCAACCGCGCCGCGCTGACCCGCTGGCTGGAAGAACAGCACGACTTCCAGGGCTGGGTGGTGGTTTGCGACTTGGACGACTTCAAGGCGCTCAACGACAAGTACGGCCACATGGCGGGTGATGAGATCCTGCGGGGCGCCGGGCAGTTGATCGCCGCCTCGATCCGCCACCAGGACCGCGCCTACCGCTGGGGCGGCGACGAGTTCGTGGTGTTCTTCGGCAGCGCGGAGCGGCCGGTGGTCGAGGCGCGCCTGCGGGAGATCGAGAAGCACCTGCGCAAGTTCCACATCCGCAATCACGGCCCTGTCCCCGTCAGCTTCAGTTGGGGCATGGCGCCTATCGCCGGGCGCTCCCTCAAGCAGTGCGTGGAAGAAGCCGACTGGCTGATGCTGGAGGCCAAACGGAGCCGGCGGAACCGCCAGGCGGCGGGCGGACCGGCTTAGGAGGAGGCTATGGCGAACAAGCTGCGCAGCCAGGAGTGGTTCGAGGAGCCGGGCTACTACGGGTTCTCGCGCCGGGCGTGGCTGCGCTCGGAGGGCTTCGGCGCGGACATCTTCGAGGGCAAGCCGGTCATCGGCATCTGCAACTCCTTCAGCGAGTTGAACAACTGTAACGCGCACCTGCGGCAGGTGGCCGAAGCGGTCAAGCGTGGCGTGTGGACGGCGGGCGGGCTGCCGCTGGAGTTTCCCACCATCTCGCTGGGCGAGATGTTCATGCGGCCCACCACCATGCTGTTCCGCAACCTGATGGCTATGGATGTGGAGGAGTCCATCCGGGCCAACCCCATCGACGGAGTGGTGCTGCTGTGCGGCTGTGATAAGACCACGCCGGCGCAGTTGATGGGCGCGGCCAGCGCGGACGTCCCCGCCATCGTGGTTACCGGCGGGCCTATGCTGGCGGGCCAGTGGCGCACCCGGCGGCTGGGCGCGGGCACCGACGGACGCAAGCTGTTCGACCTGTTCCGCGCGGGCAAGCTCAGCGAAGAGGAACTGGACGAAATCGAGGGCGGCATCGCCCGCTCGACCGGCCACTGCACGGTCATGGGCACGGCCTCGACCATGGCCTGCCTGGCCGAGGCCCTGGGGATGACCCTGCCCGGGTGCGCCGCCATACCCGCCCCCGATGCTCGCCGACTGGCGCTGGCCGAGATGACCGGGCGGCGTATTGTCGAGATGGTGCGCGAGGATCTGCGTCCTTCGCGCATCTTGACGCCAGCCGCTTTCGACAACGCCGTCGCCGTGGACATGGCCATCGGCGGCTCGACTAACGCCGTGATCCACCTGATCGCCATCGCCGGAAGGCTGGGCCTCGAGCTGCCGCTGGATGCGTTCGATGGCATCTCGCGCCGCACTCCGTGGATCGTGAACCTGAAGCCCTCCGGCGAGTTCCTGATGGAAGACTTCTTCGCGGCGGGCGGAGTCCCCGTGGTGATGCGCGAGATCCTGGGACTGCTGGACGGCGGCTGTCTCACCGTCACCGGCCGCAGTGTGCGCGAGAACGTCGAATCGGCCGTGTGCCACGATCGCACGGTGATCCGCACGGCTGACCAGCCCCTGACCGCGGAGGGCGGCACCGTTATCCTGTGCGGCAACCTGGCCCCCAATGGCGCCGTGCTCAAGCAGACCGCCGCCTCGCCGCATCTGCTGCGGCACCGCGGGAGGGCCTACGTTTTCGAGAACGTGCGCGAGATGCGCGCTCAGATCGACCGCGAAGACCTCCCCGTGGACAAGGACACGGTGCTGGTGATGAAGAGCTGCGGACCCAAGGGCGCGCCGGGCTTCCCCGAGTGGGGCCACATCCCCATGCCCAAGGTGCTGCTCAAACAGGGCGTCGAGGACATGGTGCGCGTCAGTGACGCACGCATGAGCGGGACCAGCTTCGGCACGGTGGTGCTGCACGTGGCGCCCGAATCCGCCATCGGGGGACCGCTGGCCGCTGTGCGCACCGGCGACGAAGTCCTGCTCGACGTCGAGAAACGGCGACTGGAGTTGTGCCTGCCCGAGGAGGAGATCGCCCGCCGCCTGGCGGAGTTCACTCCCCCGCCCCCGCACTATGATCGAGGTTACGGGAAACTCTTTCTCGACCACGTCACCCAGGCCCACCTGGGCTGCGATTTTGATTTTCTCAGGAGCTGATGATCTTACAGGCTGAGGGCTGACATTTCTGACCGCCTGTGGGGCGGCTCCCCCAGGACCGCCGCCGGCCCCCTGGCCGGCGCCTTCCGGGGCCCGAGGAGCCGACCAGGGGGTCGGCTCGCAGGCCGGGGAGCCTGCCCCACGAGGTGGAGAAGTGAGATGAATAGCAGAGACTGGAACCGAAGACGATTTGTACAGACCAGCGCGGCGGCGGCCGCGGCCGCGGGCGTGCCCGCCCGGGCGCAGGATGTCGGCATGGGCGCGCGCAAGGGGAGCGGGAAGCGCTTCGAAGCCCCTTACACGCTGGAGATCGAAACGCCGCACGTGAAGTGGGCCAAGCCGCTCGCGGGCGGGCCGATCCGGCTCCTGGCCGTGCCCACGGTGGGAGAGGGACGCACCGTGGTCGAGCTGGCGCAGCGCCTTTCGCTCGACCTCACCACGGTGAGCATCGACCCCGCCTGGGACGTCAACAAGTGGACCATGTGCTTCGGCTCCGACTACGGCGCCCGGGCCGAGCGCGGCAACCTCAAGCTGATCTACTCCTACCTGGAACAGGAGCTGACTTCCGACAAGGAATTCGACGCGATCCTGCTGCCCCTCAGTCACGGCTGGCGGGCGCTGACCGAGGTCTCGCGCCAGGCGCTGGAGCGCCGTGTCAGGAATGGCTGCGGGTTGCTGTTGATTCGCCCCTTCGCGAGTGAGCTGTGCCCGCTCACGCCGGTGGAGCCGCCACCCGAAGCCCAGGACGAGCTCGAACAGCCCCGCGAGCCGGGCAAGACCGAGAAGGCGCCCTGGCGGAAGAAGGTCGAGCACTACATCACCCGGGCCATCCCGGTGGAGGCTTTTCCCTTCAAGCACCTGGACCAGTACGTTTGCCGTGCTTCGGAAGACGCCGAAGTGCTCATCGAATCGGAAACCGGCCACGCCGTGCTGGCGGCGGGGATGCGCGGGCGGGGCCGGGTGCTGGCCTTCGCCTATCGCAACGCGGGAGTGAGCTGGCACATGCCCATGGCCGCTCGCCACGACTTCGTGGATGTCTACTGGGAGTACTTCTACGCGCTGCTGTGCCGCGCGCTGATCTATGCCGCCCGGCGCGAGCCCGCGGGCGTCCCGGATTGGAACGCTTCGTCGGTCCAGTGGCGCTTGCGTGACGCATACGCGCGGGTCCGGTCTTCCGGGCGAGGCGCCTACCGGCCGCCCCGGCCGCTGGACGGTGGCCGCTATTTCCTTGAACAGCAGGCGGATTCCGACTGGCGCGTAACCGTCATCGATGTTCCGCAACCGGACACGGTGGAGGCGCTGAAGGTCTCCACGGAGCTGATCTCGGAGGGCGACCAGGTCGAGGTGAGCTGGAAGTCCGCCCGTCCGGCAAGGGTCGAGCTGATCGACGGTCTGGGCCGGGTGATCGCCCGCGCCGAGGCAGCCGACAAGGCGCAGCTCAAGGCCGGCAAGGCGTTGACCCACACCGGCTGGGTGCGAGCGACGGTGGGTACAGCCGTGGCACAGGTCCCCGTGCGGTTCGCCGCATCGTCCCGCGAGTGGAAGGACTACGAGATCCTCCTCCCCTGGGCGGGGCCGCGGAGCTACCAGCCGTGGATTCCGGCGGTGGACGAGCAGTTCCGGCGCATCGGCATCACCACGCTGGCGACGCCCGAGCGCCATTTCAAGATCATGGTGAGCGTCCATCCGCTGGCCTTCGGCATCTACTGGTATCGGCGCGACAACTACCTGAAGCGCAAGCAGGCGTACGCGGAAACCAGGGACAAGAAGCACCTGACCCGGGAGATCGTCCTGCAATCGGCGGAGTTCGAGCGCAGCGTGCGTGCGCAACTCGACAAGAGCGCCCGCCCGCTGGCCTCGCTCCGGCCGTGGGCCTACTATCTGGCCGACGAGTCGTCGCTCACCTGCTACACCGATCCCTTCGACGTGGACTGGGCGCCGGAGGCGATCGCCGGATTCCGCGAGTGGTTGCGTAAGGAATACGGCGGCCTGGAGGCGCTGAACCGCGCCTGGGGCACGGCGTTCGCGAGCTGGGACGCCGTCGTGCCGATGACCACCGAGGAAGCGCAGCGCCACGGCAACTTCGCTCCCTGGTCGGATCACCGCGTTTACATGGAGCGGGTGTTCGTGCGCGCCTTCGCGCAAGCGCGGGAATGGCTCCGCGAGATCGACCCGCAGGGCCGGGCCTCCATCTCCGGCACTCAGGTTCCGACCGCCCACAACGGCTGCGACTGGTACGAGATCGACCAGCGGCTCGAGTACATACAGCCGTACTCGGGCGGCGGCCAGGACGCCATGCATCACCTGTTCAACCCCAAGCTGCTGATCACCGGTTTCACGGGTTACGGCCTGGTGGGCGAGGCGGCGAAGTATCAGCAGTGGCAGCGGCTGTTCTACGGCCACTCCGGCGCATCCATCTTCTGGCACTACACGCTGATGAACCCGGACCTCACACTGAGCGAGCAGGGCGCCGCGCTGGCCGAGACGTTCAGCCGGCTCCAGGCGGGAATCGCGCGGATCTTCATGAACTCGAGGGTCCACGAGGACGGCGTGGCGATTCACTTCTCGATGGCCAGCATACGCGGCGCCTGGATTACCGACGGCCAGATCAGCGGGGAGATGGGCAACGTCATGCGCAGCTCGAAGGCCTTCGCCGAGCTGAGCAAGCTGCGCGAGGCGTGGGTGCGGGACCTGGAGCGCCAGGGGATCCAGTTCCGGTTCCTCGCCACGCCGCAGATCGAGGCCGGGGAACTGAGCAAGTGCCGTGTGCTCATCCTGCCCTACTCGATTGCCCTGTCCGACCAGGAGGCCCGGGAGATTGAGCGGTTCATGGAGCGCGGCGGAATCGTCTATGCCGACGAACACACCGGCAAGATGGACGAGCGCTGCCGGTGGCGCAAGTCGCCGCTGTGGCGGGACGGTCATCGGGGGCTGGTGCGGCGCGGTCCGGGCGACGTTGAGGTGAAGCCGGCGGTTCCCACCGACGGCCGCTTCCTGGTTACGGTGCGGAACTTCGGGCAGTCGAGACTCATCGGTCTGTTGCCGAAGGAGAAGGTCGTCTACGCTGTGCCGCCGCTCTCGGGCGTGGTGTACGATCTGGTCCGCGGAGCGGTCGCCGGGGACCGCATCGAAGCGTCACCCGGCGCGCCCCTGCTTCTGCTCGTGCGCGACGCGGCAACCGCCCGTTTGGAGATGGACGACAGACTCAACCTGCGGCTGACCGACTCGAGCGGGCGGCCGGTGGACCGGTCCGTGGTGCGCGTCGAGGTCTTCAGTCCGGAGGGCCGGCTGCTGAGGGAGTACTCGACCAATGTGGACATCGTCAACGGTGTGGGCCGGGCCGAGATTCCTTTCGCGGTGAGCGACGCCCGCGGCGCCTGGCGGGTGCGCGCCCGCGACGTGGTCAGCGGCCTTGGCGCCGAGCGGACGCTGCCGCCCGGGTAGGGGTTCGCTGCTAGAATGATCGGCTATGCGCAAGCCAGCCGGCGCGGCGCGGGGAAACATGCGGGCTGTCCCCAGGTTTGGGGGCGCCGCGCTGCTGGCAGCCCTGCTGCTGCTGTTTCTGATCGCCAACCGCGGCGCCTATGAGGGCTACTTCTCCGGCGACGACCTGAACAACCTGGGCTGGACCCGGTACGGCCATCCGGCGGGCTTCGTGCCCGATCTGCTGTCACTGCGCTTCTACCCCAATAACTACCGGCCTCTCGGGCACCTGTTCTATTCCGCGATGGGCCGCACGGCCGGGCTGGAGTATCGCTGGTACGTAGCGGCCATTCACCTGCTGCACTTCGTCAATGTCGGGCTGGTGTGGCTGGTCGCGCGACGGCTAGGCCTGAAGGCCGGCGCGGCCACGGCGGGGGCGCTGTTCTTCGCGTTCCATATGGGCGTCTTCGATGCCCTGTGGAAGCCGATGTACGTTTTCGACGTACTGTGCGCGCTGCTGTGCCTGCTGAGTCTGCTGGCGTATGCGGGCGGCCGTTGGGTGATAAGCCTGGCGCTGCTGTGGCTGGCTTACAAGGCCAAGGAAGTGGCGGTGATGCTGCCCGCGGTGTTGATGCTCTACGAATACTGGTTCGGAGAGAAACGCTGGCGGCGGCTGGCGCCTTTCTTCGGCGTGTCGCTGCTGTTCGGCGTGCAGGCGCTGGTGGCGGGGCCGGAGGCGGGAACCGACTACCTGATGGGCGTGTCACCCGAGGCGCAGCGCACCACCCTGGCGTTCTACTCCTCCCAGGTGTTTCTCGTGCCCTACCTGGGGCTGGCGGTGGCGGCGCTGCCGGTGGTGTGCCGCGACCGTCGGCTGTACTTCGGACTGGCGGCGCTGGGTTTGCTGCTGGTGCCGATGCTGCTGCTGCCGGGGCGGCTGTCGGGCGCGTATCTGTACCTCCCGCTGGCCGGCGCGGCGCTGGCGTTCGCCACCCTCGCCGGGCAGTCCACCTCAGTGCGCGCCACGGCTCTGGTGGCAGGCTTCTTCGTGCTGTGGATACCGTGGAACTACGCGCGCCTGCGGGTGAACCGGCGCGCCACGCTGGCCGCGGCGGAAGAGAGCCGCAACTACGTCGCGGCGCTGCTGCGGCATCGCGAAAGCCTCCGCCAGACCGAGGTCTTCGTCTATGACGGTGTCCCCAGGTCTCTGAACGCCTGGGGCATTCAAGGGATCGTGCAGTACCTGTTTCCGCCGCCCGCCAAAGCCTGTGCGGCGGCCGATCCGTGCGCAGGCAAGGCCTTCGAGACAAACTCCTTCGCCGTGCTCCAGTGGGATCCCGTGCGGCGGGACTTGGCGGTGCTGATTCGGGAACGCGGGACGCCGGAGGTTTCCTACTTCCAGATTCGCGACAACGCCCGGCAACCGTACTGGCAGTTGGAGGAAGGCTGGTTCTCCTGGGAGCGGAGCTTCCGCTGGATCGCGCCGTACGCCCGGGCCCGCATGCACCGGCCCGCCCAGGCCGGCGCGTTCGAAGTGGTGGTCCACGTCGGGCCGGACCAGATCCGTGACCTCGGGCGAAGCGCCCTCGCGGTGCTGATCGAGGGGCAGGTCATCGGACGGCGGGAGTTCACCGCGCCGGCAGTGCAGCCGGTCCGCTGGGATCTGCCCGCCGGCCCGCCCGGGACGGTGCGCGTGGAGTTCCGCGTCACGCCGGAGTACCGCCCTCCGCCCCACCGTCCCGCGCTAGGCATTCCTATCGCCGCGTTCGGTTTCCTGAAAGAGTGAGGTTCGAGTTGAAGATACCCAAGTTGCGCTGGATCATCGCCGGCATGCTGCTGGTGGCCACCATGATCAACTACGCCGACCGGCTGGCGCTGGCGGTGGTTTCGGTGGACGTGCGGCGGGAATTCTCGCTCAACGAGCAGGACTACGCGCTGATCGTGACGCTGTTCATGCTGGCCTATGCGGTGATGTACGCGGGCTCGGGCTATGTGGTGGACCGGCTGGGGACGCGGCGGGGCTTCGCGGTGTTCATCGGGAGCTGGTCGGTGGCGCAGATGCTGCACGGGTGGACGCGGGGCAAGTGGTCGCTGGCCGGATGCCGCGTGCTGCTGGGCCTGAGCGAGCCGGGCAACTGGCCGGCGGCGGCGAAGGCCATCGCGGAATGGTTCCCGCCGGCGCAGCGCGCCCTGGGGGTGGGCATCTTCAACGCGGGGTCATCGTTAGGCTCGGCTTTGGCCCAGCCGGTGGTGGCCTTTCTCACGCTGTACTTCGGCTGGCGTCTGGCGTTCGTATCGACCGGCGGTGTGGGGCTGGTCTGGCTGTTGCTGTGGCTGCTCATCTACCAGCCGCCGCATCGCAACCGCTGGCTGCGCGCCTCCGAGTACGCCGAGATCAAGGATCTGGTGCGCCCGCCGGAGGAAACGCTGCCGGCGCGGCGCGGCACGCTGGACTGGCGCAAGATCGTCCAGATGCGCGGCTGTTATTCGCTAATCATAGCGCGCTTCTTCACCGACCCGGTGATTTACTTCGTGATCTTCTGGCTGCCGGAGTACCTGCGCCGGGAGCGCGGGTTCGACCTGGCCATGGTGGGCAAGTACGCCTGGGTGCCGTACATCTTCGGCGATATCGGCTACATCCTGGGCGGGTGGCTTTCGGGCCACCTGATGCGGCGGGGCTGGGCGCTGCCCCGGGCGCGCAAGTTCGCCATGCTGCTGGGTGCGCTGTGCCTGCCCGCGGCCTGCTTCGCGCCGCTGGTGCCCGCGGCCTGGATGGCCATCGCCGCCACCTCCATGGTGGTGTTCGGACACGCCATCTGGGTGGCCAACTTGCAGGCGCTGCCGCTGGACCTGTTCCGCGGGCCGGAGGTGGCTACGGCCACGGGGTTTACCGGAATGGGAGGGGCCGTCGGCGGGGCGCTGGCCAGCCTGGGCACCGGCTGGGTGGTGGCGCACTTTTCTTACACGCCTATTTTCCTGGTGGCAGGGCTGATGCACCCGCTGTCCATCGTGCTGCTGTACCGGCTGCTGCCGGACCGGCACTTCAAGTAGGCGCCTGCCGGGCTCGGCTTTGTGGCGCGGCGGGAGTGTGGAGACACTTCGGCGTTGGAAAGGGAGTGAAATCGTCTCACCGCCGGGCTGACCGGGGGCCTGGCCCGCAGCCCGGCGGGGTGTGATCGCGTTTCGCCACGCTTCGCCGCCGGAACGAGGGAAGTACGCCGCTGTGCCCGGAGGCTGTATCCGGGTCCTGGCAACGCTTTGACCTTTTCATCCGACTGGCGCGGCGTTGACGCCGTTCTCGAACCGATTCGAGATCCCATTGACGGCCGTTCTTCCCGGAACGACCTGAGATTCACCATAGAAGACGATGGGGTGCGCACCCTGTCTCTGTCGTCATGGTAGCAGGCCCCGGCAACCGGTCCAGCAACCATTCCGCGCGGCGGTGTTGCAGGCGTTGGAGATATTTTTTCGGAATTTTGTGACCGCTAGACCCGGTACTTGTCCACCGCTGGCTGGTCGAGGGTGACGCCGATTCCGGGTTTCTGCGGCACCGTGTAGCGCCCGCGGTCCATCACGAAGGGTTCGATCACTACGTCGTCCTCGGCCACATGGGTCAGGCTGATGGTGAACTCGACGTTGGGCAGCGCGGCGGCCATATGCGCCTGGAATACCTGAGAGAGGCCGGTGTTCAGGCCGTTCTCGACCCACAGCGTCTGGCCGGTCAGCTCGCACAGCGCCGACTTCTCCGTCAGCGCCGGCCCCCAGCGAAAGTCCTCGACCACGAAGGAATCGCACAGGGACTCGAGCATGAAGCTGCGCACATCGACCGCTTCCCAGTGCACCGCCAGCCGCAGCTTCAAGTGCTTGCGGATCTCGCGGTGCCCCGGCAGGTCTTCGTGGGCGATGGGCTGCTCGAAGGCCTTCACCTGGTGGAAGCGCTGGAGCGCCTCGGCCACGGCCAGCGCTTTGCCGGGGGAGCCGAACGAGCCGTTGGCGTCCACCAGGATGCGGTAGTCGTGCGGCGCCACCTCCGCCATGGCGGCCACCTGAGCCACGGTGTCCTCGTAAGGCCGGGCCTTGATCTTGTGCACGGTGTAGCCCTGTTCGATCGCCCGCCGGGTTTCGGCCTTCATCAAGTCGGGCCGCAGGCTGTGGCTCCACCAGATCTGCTGGATGGTGCGGCGCGGCTGTGAGGAGAACAGCCGGCAGACCGGCACGCCGGCGGCCTGCGCCGCCAGATCGTAAACCGCCATCATGACGCCGTTGCCGCGCGAGGCGTCGTGCAGCAGGCTCCACACGGTGCGACCGGACAGACCGGCGAGCTGCTCGCGCGGGTCCGTGGTGGCCTCGCCCAGACCCACCAGGCCGGCGTCGGTGTGGATCCGGACGATCCAGGGCGAGTAGTAAGAACGGTCCACGTTCTCGCGCCGGTAGTTGGCGACCATGTTCTCGCGCACCCGCTCGGCGTAGGGTATGCGCAGGCCGATGGCCTCGGCCCGGGTGATCTTGGGCGTGGCGCTCACGACCGTGCTCCTTTCCCCGCGCGGTACTTGTCGAGGGCGTTGTCGTCCAGGGTGGCGCCGAGTCCCGGCGTTCGCGGCACTTCATAGAAGCCGTCGCGGACCGTGAAAGGCTCCCGCATAAGGTCGTCCTCGGCGATGTGGGCGCAGTTGATGGTGTACTCGATGCCCGGCAAGGCGGCGGCCTGCTGCGCCTGGAAGACCTGCCCGATGCCGGTCCAGCAGTTGCTTTCAGTCCACAGAGGCATGCGGTGGAACTCGGCCATCGCGTTGAGGCGGACCATGGTGCGGCCCAGGCGGCCGGCTACCACATAGGAGTCCACCAGGCCTTCACGAATCGCGGTCATGGGGTCCAGCACGCCGTAGTGCTCCGCCAGCCGCAGGGGCAGCTTGCCCTTCAGTTGCCGGTAGCCTTCCGTGTGGCGCAGCGGGGACTCGATGGCGAAGTAGTTGGGGATCTCGCCCAGTCCCAGGGCGATCTGGAGCGTGCGGCCCACCGAGCCCCAGAAGCCGTTGGCATCCGCCCAGACGCGGTAGTCCCGCGGCACAGCCCCGGAGATGGCGGACCCCTGCTCGACCGCATCCTCCCAGGGGCGAGCCTTCACCTTGTGGATGCGGAAGCCCAGGCTGGCGCCAAGCTTGGCCTCGGCGGCCATCAGGTCCGGCGGGTAGCAGTGGCTCCAGAAGGCCGGCTGTATGCGCGGCTGCGGGCTGCCGCCAAACAAGCGGCACATGGGAACCCCGGTGGCCTGGCCGAGGAGATCGTAGATCGCGACCAGCACCCCGCCGAGGGTGTCGTCCAGCACGAACTCCCAAGGGGAGCGGCCCACGGTGCGCCGGGCCGCCGCTTCGCTGGAGCTGTCGCCCACACCTACCAGGCCCGCATCGGTGTACAGGCGGACCATGGTCTGCGCGAGGTGCGGCTCCTCGCGACCCGCCCGGCGCCAGTTCAGAATCAGGGAATCACGCACACGCGCGGCCCAGGGAACGCGCACCGGAATCACTTCGTAGCGGCTGATCCGCAGGGAGGCGGCCTCGGCGGGCGCGGCCGCGGCGGCAGACAGGAGTGGTTGGACGGCGGAGGTTGTGCTCAGGCTGGTCAGGAACCTCAGCACCGAGCGCCGGTTGGGTTTCTTCATCGACGGTCCCCCTTTTTCGGAAACTGGCACAGCGCGGTGTAGGCGCATCCAGACGGCGAGCTGAAGCTCGCCGCGGCACGCTGAAGCGTGCGCCACGGTGAGTAGCACAGAGTGCTCATGGCTCGACGATACCGCTTTCCGCCGTCCCGGGCAAGGTACGATCGGAGCAGGAGGTTCGGGAAATGGTGCTCTTTCGAAAGAGGTTGTTCGACCTACTGCCGCTATTCGGGCTGGCGGTGGTCGCGCTGGCGGTAGCCAGCCAGTCCCGCACGGGCACGAGCTACTACGTGGACAGCTCGACGGGCAGCGATGACAACGATGGACTGTCAGAGAAGCAGGCCTGGAAGAGCCTGGACAAGGTCAACAGCGTGCGCTTCGGTCCCGGAGACCGGATCTTGTTCCGGGCGGGCACCCGCTACACGGGGCAACTCCGGCCCCAAGGCTCGGGAAACGAAGGCAAGCCAATCGTCATCGAGACCTACGGAAGAGGGGCCAAGCCGCTGATCGCGGCGGAAGGCAAGCACGGTGAGGCGCTGCTGCTCACGAACCAGGACTACTGGGAGGTTAACAACCTCGCGCTGACGAACACCGGTCCGCGGCGGGAGGAGTTTCGGTACGGCGCCCGCGTGAGATCGTGGGACTACGGGACCATGCGTCACATTCACCTTAAGAACCTGTTCGTGCATGACGTGAATGGCTCGCTGGTGAAGCGCGACCCGGGCGAAGGGCATGGCATCACCTGGGAGAATGGCGGCGGCAAGGTCCGGAGCCGTTTCGACGAGCTGCTGATAGAAGGCTGCCACCTTCAGCGAACGGACCGCAACGGGATCTGCGGTTACGCCGCGTACCGGGGCAATCAGGCCAAGGAGCTGCCCAGCCTGAACGTGGTGATTCGCAGGAACCTGCTGGAGGACATTGGCGGCGACGCCATCAAGGTGTGGGGCTGCGACGGCGCCCTGGTGGAATACAACGTGGTGAGCGGGGCGAGGCAGCGGTGCGATGACTACGCCGCGGGCATCTGGCCGTGGGCTTCCGACAACACCGTGATTCAGTTCAACGAGGTCAGCGGGGTGAAAGGGGCGAAAGACGGCCAGGCCTTCGATTCCGACGGCTTCTGCACGAATACGACGTTCCAGTACAACTACTCGCACGACAACGACGGGGGGTTCATGCTGATCTGCTGTAGCCAGAGCAACGGGACCGTCGTGCGCTACAACATCAGCCAGAACGACCGTACGCGGCTGTTCCACATGGCCGGCCCCATACGGAACATCGAGGTCTACAACAACGTGTTCTACGTGGGCCAGGGCATCGACCTCCACCTGTTCCTGTGGACCGGCGGCGGCGAAGGCTGGCCCCAGGACGCCTGGATCCGCAACAACATCTTCTACGTCGAGGGCGTGGGGCGAAACAGCAGCGCGGAACGGAGGAGTCCGGCCAACGACGGCACGCACATCAGTGAAGCGGGCTTCGGCCGGAGCGGCAAGGTGGTCTTCGAGCGGAATGTTCTGCACGGCAACTTCACAGACATACCGGCGGAGTGGCGCGCGATGCTCCAGGATCCGATGCTGGTGCAGCCCGGCCGCGGCCAAGGCGGATTCGATGGGCTGCACGGTTACAAGCTGCGCGCGGCGTCGCCTTGCATCGGGGCCGGCGTCGAGGTGAAGAACCACGGCGGGCGCGACTTCTGGGGCGACCCCGTGCCCCAAGGAAGGAACCCCTCGATCGGCGCGCACGAGCGGCGCTGAGGGGGCTCAGTATTCAACGCCGATGAGGAACAGGCCGTTGGGGGCGGCGGTGGGGCCGGCGCGGGCCTTGGGGCCGGGAGTCAGCAGGGCGCGGACGCCAGCTTCGTCGAGATTCCCCTTCCCTACCTCGAAGAGCGTGCCCACGATGTTGCGCACCATATGCTTGAGGAAACCGCTGCCGCGCACGCGGTAGATGAGGCGGTCGCCGGAGGACTCGGCGCGGGAG
>VFZS01000040.1 GCA_016871095.1 Acidobacteriota bacterium | reverse complement strand
CGGGGTAAGGCCGTCATGCACCAGGAGGCGGTAGCGCAACAGCAGCGGGCGGTCCGGCCGGACGAAAAACGCCCTCTCGGCGACGATGCAGGGGTTGATCATCCAGACATAGCGCGGGTTGTGCCACGTGGCGGCCGGGTTGGCCGGGTGGTCGATCACGGCGCAGCCGACGGTCTTGCCGTCCTTCAGGGTGATGGTGTAGTCGTACCAGTCGGCGGGCGGCCAGTTCAGATCGGGCGCGGAGTAGTGGGGGTCCGGCAGCGCGACCTTGCCTCGCGCATCGGCGTAGTAGGACTCGCCGTCGTTGCGCGCGCGCACGCAGAAGCCGCCGAAGGCGGTGCGGTCCAGCACCAGATCGAAGAGCGGCGCCAGCCGGTAGGCCAGGTCGAGCACATACGCGCCCTCCTCCTGCCGCACCTCGGCCCGCGTCTCTTCGTTCATCACCACCTGGCCCTCGATGGTCCATGCGTTACGTATATCGACGGCGGCGGCCCGGGAGTCCGCCTTGGCCAGCCGTATGCTGCGGCTCTCGATCACCCGTCCCGGAGTGGGCGCGTACTGTCCCCAGCCCCAGAAATCGCCCCGCGCGACGTTGTGTCCCTTGGTGGGCCGGGTGGGGCCGAGCGGGGCGAAGTCCGCCGGCATGCGGAACTCCATGGAGTGCCACGCCAGGAACACGCCGCGGTGATGGTAGTGGTCCCCCGGCGCCAGGTCGGTGAGCCGCTCGCCGGAGGGCGGGTTCAGCGGGTGAAAGCAGCAGACGCTGTTGGCGCGAAGGTTGGTCTGCTCCGGCTTCCGGGTCATGTACTGGAAGACCACGCGGCCGTCCGGCGTCTTCAGCGTTTGGCCGTAGGTTTCGGGAACCAGCGTGTAGGCGGCCTGGCTCATGCCGCCGGCCTTGGCGGCGAGGCCCAGGCCGGCGGCCGCAGCGGCTTGCAGGTGCTCTCTGCGGGTGTGCGACATACGTACTCCAATCCTTCGGTCACTTCTTCTTTGACCACTCGAACCACGAGGGGTACTGGGATTCCGGCGGCAGCGGAATCGCGGCGGGTCGCGGGGAGGGCGTCGTGCCGCGGTGGAACATCACGTACAGCCCGCCCTTGCCCGCCAGCACCACGTCGTTGCGGCCGTCGCGGTCCAGGTCCGCGATGTTGATCTTCATGCCCACGCCGACGGCGGCGTTGGGAGGAGGATTCACGTTCTTCTGGCCGGGATACCAGGGCAGGTGGTTGAACGAGAGGATGTGGCGCTCGAACTGGCCGCCCTGAATGCGGTACCAGAAGACGAACAGAGGGTCGAATTCGCCGATGTCGCGGCCGTGGTGGGGGAAGAGGCGCTTGCCGGTGACCAGGTCGGGCTTGCCGTCGCCGTCCAGGTCGCCCAGGGCCATGGTGTGGAAGCCTCCGAAGCCGCGCTCGACCCAGTGTTCGGCGAAGCTGCGCTTGCCCGCGGCATCGACTTTCTGCTCCAGCCACACCAGCCCGTAGGCGTGGGAGGCGCCGATGATTAGGTCGTTGCGCCCGTCGCCGTTGCAGTCGTGTACCAGGATGGGATGCGAAGCCGGCCCGGTGAACTTGTAGTCCGGGTGGAAGACCCACTTGCCGGTCCGCGGATCGGGCGGGGCTTCGTACCAGCCATCCGGCGTCACTATGTCGTTGCGCCCGTCGCCGTTCACGTCGCCCAGGCCGTTGCCGTGGCGCTCGCCCTCGGTCCCGATGACGTGCTCGACCAGCCACGGAGCGCGGTCGATGTGCTCGAGCCAGGTCATACCCTGCCCCGGCACCAGGTTCCAGTGGTTGACCAGGATGTCGTCATCGCCGTCGCCGTCCAGGTCGCCATGCACCACGCCTTCCATGGACTCCGCCGCGTGGATGCGGCAGGCCTTCCACTTGACGCCGGTGCGGCCCGGGTTCTCGTACCAGAATGCGCCACGCATACGCATCCAGCCGGAGCTGACGATGTCGGTCCGCCCGTCGCGGTTGACGTCCATGGCGAACTCGCTGTTGTTGTCGGTCTCCGGGCCGTTCACTTCGGCGCCGTCGCGGAAATCGGCGTGCTTGATCCAGTCCGGCGCCTCGTACCAGTGGCGGCCCGCGGCGATGTCCAGGTCGCCGTCGCCGTCCACGTCCAGCACCGAGGCGCATTCACTGAAGGGTCCGAACCAGTAGGTGTGGTTGGCGGGGTCGTGCGCCGGCCCGTCAATCTTGACCGGGATGAACAGCGGCTCTCCGGCCGGCGGGGCGGCAAACAGAACCGCCAGGACGGCGGCCGCCAGAATGAGAAGGCGTGAAGAAATCGGCGGACAGGCGAAGCCGCCTGTCCCACAGTTGGCAGAGTGCTCCACGTTCAGTGTGGGGCAGGCCGTTTGGCCTGCCGCCCGCACCGCTGAACCGATTTCTTCACGCCTTCTGGGTGAGCGTGTCCACATGGCTTCCTCCTAGCTCTGGGCCAGCCCGATTTCCGTGGGATGGCGCGAGATGAGCGCCAGGTTGGCGTTGAGCGTCCAGCCTTCGTCCAGCGTCAGGCCGGCGTCGGCGCCCTCGGTGACCGCGGCGCGCAGGTTCCGCACGCGTCTATGATCGCCGATTCTCACCACCCGCGTCCCGGCGGCGAGCAGCTCATCATAAGGACCGGCGGCCGGCTCGACGGCCGCAAGCACCACGTGCTCGACCTGAAGGCTGGACTTGTGGAAGCGGCTGTCGAGCAGCGTGACCACGCCGCCGGGCGAGATGCCGGTGACGGTGGTGGCGGTGATGACCGTCACCGGAGGCGTGATGGTTTTGCCGCGCAAACCCTCGCCGTGGCCGCCGGCGAAACGCTTGTTCATTACGTCGCGGTGACACGGCTCCATCCAGGCGGCGAAGGCGGCGTTCTCGGTGACGATGAAAACCTGCTTGCCGTCGGCGCCCAGCTTCTCGGCGGCGTCGGCGGCGGCGAAGTGGTCGCCCCAAACGAGCACGCGATCGCCGCATTGAGCAGGCGCGGGGCGGTCGCCAGGGTGGAACTCGCACTTGGTGAGCCGGCAGCGCAGCACATCCTCGAAGGTGAGCACGAAGGGGAGGTCGATGCCGGGAACGTCCGGCTTGTGGACCGCTCCGCCGGTGGCGAGGATGACGGCGTCATAGGCGCGCAGGTCCTCGGCGGCGGGCTGGCAGCGGTAGCGGATCTCGATGCCTAGTTTGGCCAGTTGCCGGCGCTGCCAGTCGGCGTACCAGCGCATTTTCTGCTTGCCGGGGACGGCGCAGCAGCAGAGCACAGCGCCGCCGAGCTCGCCGGTCTTCTCGAACAGGGTGACGCGATGGCCGCGCAGCGTGGCGATGCGCGCCGCCTCCATGCCGCCCGGCCCGCCGCCCACCACCGCCACGCGCAGCTTGTTCGTGGCGGGGGCAAGGTGGATGAACCGCTCGTCGCCCACCGCCGGGTTGACGGTGCAGCGCATGTGCCGCTTGATCATCAGCGACTCCTGCCAGCAGCCCACCAGGCAGGAGATGCACTTGCGGATCTCCTCGGGCCGCCTGGCGTAGGCCTTGTTGGCCCAGTAGGGGTCGGCGATCATCTGGCGGGACAGGCCCACCAGGTCGGCCCGGCCCTTGGCCAGGATGCGCTCGCAGTAGGCCGGATCGCGCAGGGTGTGGCTGGTGATGACGGGGATGGAGACGGCCTTCTTCACTTCATCGGCCGCGTAAGTGTTCCAGCCCTGCGGGTAGTACATGGGATCCATCACCGCGCCGGGGGCCTCGAAGATGCCGGCGCTGATGTCCACGAAGGCGGCGCCCTGCTGCTCGAGCAACTGCGCCACCTTGACGCTCTCGTCGATGGTGCGGCCGCCCGGGACCCACTCCTCGCCGGAGTAGCGCACGCCCACGGGGAAGTCGCGCCCGCACTTGCGCCAGATGCGGTCCATGATCTCCAGCGGGAAGCGCACGCGGTTGAGGAAGGTCCCGCCGAAGCGGTCGTTGCGCCGGTTGACGTAGGGACTGAGGAACTGGGCGATGAGGTAGCCGTGCGCGCCGTGCAGCTCGACAGCGTCGAAGCCGGCCTGCTGCACGCGCCAGGCCGCCTCGGCGAACTTCTCGACCAGCTCGTAGATCTCGTCCACCGTCATGGCGCGGATGGACTTGCCCTTGGCGATTTCCTCGGCGTAGACGACTTCGTGGCCGGCCGAGCCGGGCAACTCCACCACCTGGTCGGTCGCCGAGGTGAGGCCCTTGCGCGGCCAGGCCGCCTGGCGTCCGGGAGCCTGGATCTGCACGGCGCAGCGCGCGCCGTGGCGGTGCATGGCTTCGGCCAGCTCCGCCAGGCCGGGGATCATGGGGTCCTCATCCAGCACCAGGCAGGTCACGGTGGGGCGCCCGGCGGAGCGGTCGGGCGTCGAGGCGCCCACGATGATGAAGCCGCAGCCGCCCTTGGCGATCTGCTCGTGGTAGGTGATGACGCGCTGGTTCACCGAGCCGTCGGTGTTGGCCGAGCTGATGTCGGTGGGCACATGGCAGACCCGGTTGGGAACCACGAAGGTGCCGATGGTGATGGGGCTGAACAGATGGGGATAATCAGGGTGCGGCATAGGCGGGCCCTCGCGCCCGAGACTCCCATTGTATAGATCCGCAACCGGGAGGGAGTGGAATAGGCATTCCTGCCTGTGGCTCTGTGCGGCGAGACAGGCCGGGAGGCCTATTCCACTGCGGTGGACGACAAACTGGGGGAGGGCAGGGTGCGCTCAGCGGGTTTCGGGGTAGACCGGGTTGGTCCAGGCCATGGCGGCGTCGGCGGTTCGGACGATCTTGGCGCGGATGTAGACTTCGTCGCCGGAGGCGGTGTAGGTGGCGGCGAAGGCGCCGTAGGTGCTTTGGACAATGCGGCCTCCGGCGGTAATGAAGTGGATGTTGCTGAGGCGGTCCGTGGTCACGGTGAAGGTTCGCCCGGCGACGCTGACTGACGAGATAGTGGCCCCGCTGCTGGCGTAGAAATTGCCGGACTTGAGGTTGTGCATGATGTCATCGGTTTCGAGGCGATCGGCAAACACCACGGTTGAGGCGGTCATACAGCGCGTGTTGTGCACGTTGTGGCAATCGTCGGTGGCCAACAGAAAGAGGCGGCGGCCGCGGGTGAGCAGGTGGTCCACTCGGTTTTCGGCATTGCTGTTGGGGGCCACCAGGGAATTCCAGACCTCAATGCCGTGGTAACTGTGTATAGCTTCCATCTCGGCGTCCGTCCAGTTGGGGCTGTCGGGATAGCCGCCGGGCCAGTTGGGATGGTTCAGGAAGATAAAGCCGCCTTGGGCGAGGGTGGCATCGATCATGGCCTGCTCGTTGCCGCGGAGCACGTCGGGAACGTTGATGCGGTTCAGGTGATTGCCATTGGGGTGCTGTTCGATGCCGGGAAGGAAGAGGACACCGGGGACCCCGGGATCGGGTGTCACGCGGTCATGGTCGGTGAGGGATACGAAGTGGTAGCCGGCGTCGCGGTAGGTGGTGACGACGGTGGCGGGATCCTGCGCGCCGTCGCTATTGGTGGAGTGGCAGTGTAGCTGCCCCTTGTAGACGCCCGCCTTGAGCACATAGGGGGAGGTAAGGAACGCGCTGCCGGCGGCGGTGGCGGAGCGAATTGCCAGGGTGACGCCGGCGGGGCTGGAGACGCCGCCGATGGTGAGGCTGAGGGGGACGGCATCGCCCACTGGGGCGTCGGCGGGGACCTGAAGGTTGACCTGGAGCACGCCGGTGAGCAGTGAGGGCGCGGCGCCGGCGTACAGCACCGGAGCGTTGAGGCCGCCCACGGTGGCGGTCACCGGCAGGGGCAGGGGCAGCGCCTGGTCGGCGACGCGACCGTCCTCGGCGGGAGGCGAGGTCCAGCCGCCGGATGAGGCGTACACCGAGACGACGGAGCCTCGGGGGGCAGCGTTGCCGGCGCGGTTCACGGTGTGGTCAGGCCAGTTGAGAGCGGCCCCCTGGCCACGGCCCGAGGCGGACAGTGTAAAGATGCCGGGCCGCACCCGGGCCAGGGGAACGCTCACCGGTGGGGATGACTCCCCGAGGTACTCCACCTGAACGCGCGCCGAGGTCCTGCCGGCAAGCACACACGGGACGACCACACTCACTTGGGATGCCGAGACGAACACCAGCGGAGCGGGGACGCCCTCGAAGAGGATCCGCGTGCCGCCCAGCGTGGTGGCGGCGCGGCGGCCGTCGGGGCTGAGCTGCATGCCCACGGGGGAGGCCGGCCCGAGACCGCTGCCGAAGACGGTGACCATTTCGCACGGGGCCATCGCGCCCCCGGCGTAACTGGCCGCGTTGACCACGCTCGCGGCGGAGAACTGCGGAGGCGCGGCCAGGGCGCCGGAGATAGCAGCCAGAAGAAGGACCGCCCGCCGGAGTGCTCTCACAGGGGCAATTATGACATTTCTAAGGCAGCCGGGGGCTCAGAGGACAGTGGATAATGGTGGATTCAAGGAGGAGAAGCATGCGGTGGATCGTATGGCTCGTGATGTGGCTGGCGGCGGCGCAGGCGGCCGAGCGCGGCCCCCGGATCTACATCGTCACGGACATGGAAGGCGTGGCCGGGGTGAACAGTTGGGAACAGGTCACGGTGGGCGAGCGGCGCTATGAAGAAGGGCGGCGGTTGTTGATCGGGGAAGTGAACGCCGCCATCGAGGGGGCCATGGAAGCGGGGGCCAGCGAGGTGGCGGTGTGGGACGGACACGGCGGCAGCCGGCACCTGTCGGTGGAGCTGCTGGACGCGCGGGCGCATTTGATCCAGGGCACCCCCACGCCGGCGGACTACTACCTGTCCGAGAAGCGCTTCGAAGGGGTGTTCATCATCGGGCAGCACGCCATGGCGGGAACCAAGAACGGGCTGCTGGCGCACACGCAGAGCCTGCGGGTGAAGGAGCTGACGCTGAACGGCAAGCCGGTCGGCGAGCTGGGGCAAGTGGCGGCGATCGCCGGGCATTTCGGGATTCCGGTGGTGCTGCTCAGTGGAGACCAGGCCGCGTGCGATGAGTTCCTGGCACTGCAACCGAAAGGAGGACGGTGGCGGTGAAGAAGATGGCGGGGACCGCGTCAGCGTGGAGCCTGTCGGCGGCCGAGGCGCGCAAGAGGATCCGGGAGGCGGCGCGGCGGGCGGTGCAGCGTATCGGTGAGTTCCAGCCCTGGAGGATCGAAGGGCCGGTCGAGCTGCGCTTCGAGTACCATCCGGAGAAGAAAGAGGGCGTGGAGAAGGAAGTGCCACCGCGGGTGTACAAGGGCGCCAACGTGCTGGAGGCGTATCGGGAGTGGCTCAAGAGGTGAGCCGGAGGATGAAGTCCTCCATGACCACGCGGTCGTCGGGGCGGGCGTCACGCAAGGCGTAGTCAGCCCGGAAGATGTTCTTGAGTGCGGCGGTGATCTGGGGCTGGGAGAAGTTCGAGGCGGTCTGGTGAATCTGCGCGGCCCTGGAGGGCCAGACGCTCATGCCTACCTCCGAGAGGTGGCTGCGGATCTCACCGGGGCCGCGCAGGCGGGCTTCCTTGGCGGCCAGCGCGGCACGGAACTGGGAAGACAGGAAGGTGAGCGCCAGGGGCAGATACTCGCTCTGGCGGACCAGGGTGTCGAGGGCCTCGAGCGCGCGCACGCGATCGTGGCGGCCCAGCGCATCGACCAGGGCGAAGATGGTGGTGGCACGGGCGTCGGGGACCAGCTCGGTGATCTGCTCGGGCGTAATGGACCGGCCCGCGGCCGCCCACAGGCGCAGCTTGTCGATCTCGGTGGCGATGCGAGCGGCCTCGCCGCCCAAAGACTCCACCAGCAGATCAAGCTCGGCGGGGCCCAGCTCGAGACCGGCCTGCCGGGCAAGCCTCTCGGCGAAGGCGCGGGCCTGCTGGCCGGCCAGCGGCGCCAGCTCGACCTGCATGGGAATGGCGGAGTAGAACTCGCGCACGCGCTCCAGCTTCTTCTTGTCGTCTCCATCGAACTGGTAGCGGGTGCACTCGAAGACCAGCACCACGCCGGGGGTGGGATCCTTCAGATAGCGTGCCAGAGCCTCGGTGCGTGCGCCGGCATCCGAGGACTCCGAGGCGCGGGCGCGCGGCAGCGGGGCCTCGGCGCCCGACACCCAGAGCACGCGCTGAGTGACGAACAACGACAGGGAACAGGCGTCCTCGAGAACCGTCTGGAGCGGGGTGTCTTGTAGGTCGTGTCGAGCCAAGCCCTGCTCACGTTGCTCGGGATCTGGAAGGACGCGCTCGATCAGGGCCTTGCGGCACCAGTCGCGCTGGTAAGGCTCGGGGCCGAGGAAGAGATAGGCCGGGGCGGGTACGTCATCGCGGATGTGATCGAGGAACTGGCGGGGCGTCATCCCGCTTCCAGGATAACCGCTCCGGGCCTAGCGTGGGGTCTTGAGCAGCGGCAGGAAATCCTCCATGAGCCACAGCTCGGGTTCGCCGCCCTGGAGGGCGCTGAAGGCGATTGTCTTGCCATCAGGCGACCATGCCATCTGCATGTGAACCGCGTCAAGGCCGGTCGCTACCTCTTGACTGTTGCCAGTCGCGAGGTTCACCTTCCAGATGCGGTCCTGCGTGGCGTACGCCAGCTCCTTGCCGTCCGGCGACCAGGCCAGGCCGGAGTGCGGGCGGTAGCCCCTCAGTCCTTCCACCAGGACCCGCGAAGGTCCGCCTTCGAGGGGGAGGAGCCGGACCTGGTTGTCGCGGGTCTGGTATGCCAGGTGTCTGCGGTCAGGTGACCACGCGATGGGCGCTTCGGCAACGTTGTCCGATTCCGAGGTGAGCTTCCGCGGTTGACCGCCGCTCGCCGGCATGATGTAGATGCTTGGCTCGTCGCTCACGAAAGCGACCTGCCTGCCATCGGGTGACCAAGTGGGGTAATAGACATAGTCCATTCCAGTTGCCAGTTCGGTCACTTCTCCGCCTTCGATGGGGACCGTGAATATGTGGCAGTAGCCGTCCGGGGTCTTGGCTGGCTCACCGCCTGTGCCCTTTGCCAGCATTCCGGAGTAATGACCCTGGAAAAGGAGCTTCTTTCCGTCCGGCGAAACCGACACGCCGCCGGTCGGATAGCTGGGGGTGAGCCGGTAGGGGCCACGAACGGGAATCCTTACTACCGGCCCGCCGGTGGCGGGAATGTACTCGAGGTTCGTACTCTCCGCGTGGTGCGCCCCGTCAAAGTAGATTCTCGCGCCGTCCGGAGTCCAGCTCGGCATACAGGCGTATCTTGGCGTGAGCTGTACGGCTTTGCCGCCGGCGGTGGGCACAGTGTACAGCGCTGTGATCTGCGGGGTGGGAAACATGAGGCCGATCTTGTTGTCCCTGCTCCAGCCCGTCAATTTCTTCACCGTCCGCTGCGGCAACTCGATCTTCGCCGGAGTTCCGATTGCGCGCCCGTCCGGTCCCACTGGTGCCAGCATCAGAAGTCCGCAATCATCGTACAATCTGCCAGGGTTGGCGAGAAAGGCCAGCACGTTGCCAGCCGGTGACCAGACTGGGTTTCGGAGACGGCCGGGAGTGGGCAGCTCATATACCAGTTGCGGGGCGCCGCCGCCCACGTCGGATACCCATACCTGTCTGCCAAGCGGGTCCGGCCGGTCAGGATCCGAGAGCCGTGCCACATAGGCTATTCTCTTGCCGTCGGGTGAGAAGTCGGGCTGGCCTGTGATCGGCGGTGTCAATCGCCGTGCGGAGCCGCCGGAGGTTGGCAGGACATAGATCGAACTGCGATATCTGTCAGCGTCTGTATCCTGCGCACCATAAGCCAGCCACTTACCATCAGGCGAAAGGCCAAACATTGACTCACCGATGCGGTGGAACCCGAGTGGCAATTCCAGAGAGACTCTCTGGGGCCTCCCTCCAGCAGACGGCGCCAGGTAGGTCACCGAGGCGTCGGCGCCTTGCGGCGGACGTTCCCAAACACGAAGGGCAAGCCATCTCCCATCGCGAGACCAAGTGACGTCATAGGTCCGAAACCAGGTGGAATCAGGCTCAGTAATCCGCCGTGGCTGACCGGCAATCTCGGGATGCGATGGACCGTGAATGGGGAGAAGCCACACGCTGCCGCCAGAGACGTAGGCGAGTTGCTGTCCATCCGGTGACAGTGCGAATTCGGTCAGACGAGGCAGCCTCGTGGGCACCCGGATCTTCGTGAACTTCGGCTTCGGTTCCGCCGTGGCCAGCTCCGCGAGCCTCGTGCGCGCCTTGGCGGCAACCTCAGTCTGATCCCCAAACTCGCGTACCAGACGTTCATAGGCGCGCTTGGCCTCCGCGTTGCCGAGCGCTTGGTGGCATTCGCCGATGCGCAAGAGGGCCTCGGCGGCCAGCTTGCGGTCGCTCGAGTGCTCTTTCACCACCCGCTCGTACAGGCGGATGGCGCCAGCGAGATCCGCTTCGGCCCGCTCCTTGGCGAGCGCTTTCTGAAAAAGGCCATATCCCGTCTCGGCCGCCACCAACAGGGCCACCGCGGCCAGTTGAGCGATCAGGCGCCTGCCACCGCTTCGCATCTCAGTTCTCCTCTCCGCCCTCGAACATAACGGAAAGGCGCTGCCGGGTTGTCAGAGGAGTCTTGAGCATTTGTCAAATCTTTCTGAATTTACGGGCCCCAGCGATAACCGACTCCGTGGACGGTCACCAGATGGCGGGGATGCCGGGGATCGTGCTCCAACTTGACGCGAAGGTTGGCTACGTGCGTGTCCACGGTGCGCGTGGTCGGGTAGTTGTGCTGTCCCCACACCTGGTCGAGCAATTCGGCGCGGGTGACGACTTCCGGCGCCCGGGAAGCCAACAGGCGCAGCAACTGGAACTCCTTGCGGGTCAGATCGAGCGGTCGGCCGCGCTTGGTGGCTTGCCAGGAGCGGAAGTCGATGGCGACGTCGTCGAAGCGCAACTCGTCCGGGAGGGTCCTAGGCGGCTGGGCGCGGCGCAGCAGCGCGCGGACGCGCGCGCTCAGCTCGCGCAGGGAAAAAGGCTTGGCCACGTAATCGTCGGCGCCGAGGTCGAGGCCGACCACGCGATCGGCCTCTTCCGCGCGGGCGGTGAGCATCAGGATCGGAATCTCGATGCCCTCCGCCCGGAGCTTCCGGCACACATCATAACCGCTCATGCGAGGCAGCATAAGGTCCAGGACGAGGAGGTCGGGCTTGTGGTTCTTGAGCAGCTTGTAACCGGTCTCGCCGTCCTCGGCCGTGAGGACCTCGTAGGATTCGAAGCGAAAGCTGTCGGCCAGCGCGCGGAGCAGAGCGGGTTCGTCCTCGATGATGAGAATGCGGCTCATGATTGCTCCGAAATGGGCAGCCACAGGGAGAATGTACTCCCCTGACCGGGTTGGCTTTCAACGGTTACCTGGCCCCCATGGGCTTTCACGATCTGGTCAACAATGGTCAGCCCCAGGCCGGCGCCAGGAACCTCGCGGCCGTCCGGCAGAGGCGCCCGGTAGAAACCCTCAAAGATGCGAGCGTGCTCCTCGGGTGCGATCCCGATGCCGTGATCGCGCACCCTCACCACGGCGTGACGGCCATCCCGGCGCAGACTAACCTCGATCTGGCGACGTTCGCCGGAGTACTTCATGGCGTTGCTCAGGAGGTTACCGACGGCCTGCGCCAGCGCCTCGGGATCAGCACGCACGTCCGGGACTTCGGGATCCGCGTCGATGCGGAGATCGAAGCCGCCTTGAGCCAACTGGTACTCCAGTTCGCGGACGGCGGACTGGATCACGTCCGCAAGTGAGACAGACTGGAAGTGGTAGGCACGCTCGCCCTGTTCCGTCCTGGCGAAGTCCAGGACACCGTCCACCAGGCGGCTGAGCCTGTCGCTCTCGCCGATGATGGCTCTCAAGTACTCTGACACCTGGCGCGTGTCTCCAATCCGGCCCATGTCGAGCAGTTCGGCGCAGGTGCGGATCGTGGAGATGGGGGTTCTCAGCTCATGGGAGACGCTCGAGACAAACTGAGATCGCAGGCGGGCCAGGCGGGCCTCGCGCCGGACATCACGATTGAGCAGCCAGGCGCTGAAGGCGGCAACGGACACGACAAGGAGCAGCGCCGCGACGAAGAAGAGCCGCCCGGAGCCGTTGCGGTTGCCCACGGGGTCCGGCAGGATGGCGAGCCGGAGGCCGGAGAAAGGCTCCCCGAGCGGCGTGGCGTCCGTCGTTCCGCCCAGGTCCCAGCGAGCTCCGACCGGGAGCCGGATGGCGGCGAGTAGTTCCTGTGCCCGTACCGCTATAAGGAGGCGGTCGGGATCGCCGGGCTGCCCCGTCAGGCCGAGCAGCCAGGGGGGCTTGCCGAAGCTGATCCAGCCCTGCGGACCCGCCTTCTCCAGCGTCGGCAGTACGGATGGCAGGTCAGCCAGGCGCTCAAGCTCCGAGGCGTGCTGAGCAGCCACTTCGTGCAGGCCGGCGGCGCCCAGGCGCGCCGACAAGTCGGCGGCCATGTGGGCTGCCACGGGTGAAAGCCAAGTGGTTTCAAGGGCCTGGGAAAGGCCTTCCAGGACCTCACGCTGCTCGGCGGAGGAGGCACCCTCGAGAAGGCGCTGGGTGGCATAGAAAGCGTAGGGCACGCCAAACTCGTCCACTGGCTGCGGGTTCAGGCGCAGGAGCCCGCGTACGACGTCGCGCGTGGCCTTCTGATGTCCCTGTGCAGACAGGCAGGCGGCGAGCAGAAGATCGGCGCGCGCCCGCTGCGCACGGGTGCGTGCCTTGAGCGCGGCCGCGCGAGCCTGCGCCGAGGCGCCTACCGGATCACGGAGCTGGTGCAACTGCCGCTCGGCCTGCTGGAGAGCGCCTTGAAAGGCGCCGTCGGCCTCGCGGTCTGCTACCGCGGTCTCCCACGGCATCATCAGCCGGCCTGAAGCGAACCGAGCCAGCATGCCAACAGCGCGATCGCGTGGCGTGACCTGCCCGGCTGTGGCCCGCAGCCTGACACCCTCGAGTCGGGCCAGCAGCTCCTGCCGTGCCAATTCGACGATGCGGAGCCTTTCCTCGCTCCTGCGCTTCAGCCGAAGCTCCTCGTCCTGGCGGATTGTGCGGATGCCAAGGGCCATCAGGACGGCCGAAGGCACAACGACCGCCCCCAGAAACAGCAGCGTTTGCCTGTGCGCAACCAGGAGCCGGGCAGGCACGATAGGCCCATTCTAGGATAGGGGAGCGGGGCGAGTTGTTACGGAAATGTCAAGGCCGACGGGAACCGGAAACGTGGAAACAGGCGGGCTGTCCCCTTAGAAAGCCTCCAGGATGACGCTGACGACGCGGCGGGCGACCTCGCGGGAGGCGCGATCGAGAGCCACATCGCTCTCCTCGAGATAGGCGCGCTGGTCCACGCTGATCTCGTAGCGCTCGCGGATCTCCAGGTTGGGATTGACCCAGAGCACGGCGCCGGAGGCTCGATCGCGAAGGGTGATGGTCAAGATGACGTGAATCTGGACGGTGGACGCGCGGCCGGTGGCGGGATCGAAGACCACGGGGTAGCCCAGGTAGTTCAGCACGCTGCCCTCCAGGATGGCGTCGGCAGCGGAGGGGTCCGGGACGATCTGATAGCGCGTGCGAGCAATGAACTCGCGCGTCAGGGCCGCAGGGATGCGCTGGGCCAGTTGGTAGCGGGTGGTGGCGTTGCCGAAGGCGGGGATGGCGATGGTCTTGACGTGCTTGGGCAGCAGCGTGGAGCGGGAGGAGAGGCGATAGCCGCAGCCGGGGGAGAGGCACAACGCGGCCAGCAGGTTGGGGATCAGGAGGCGCTTCATGACGCGGCCTCGGCCAGCAGAGAGCGGACGACGGCCACGGCGTTATCGGCCAGGATGCGGAAATTGTCGGTCACCAGCCAGAACCAGCAGGCGCGGGGATCATTGGAATCAATCGAGATAGCGCCCACTACCAGGCCGCTCTGGCCGGCGCAGCCGACGTTGGTGGGGGCGTCGAGGGAGGAGTCGCGGACATCGATGTTAGCCGAGGGCAGAGCCTTCTCGAGCGCCACCGCGCCGGGGTTGTCCGCGAATTCGACCCACACCGAGAAGCTGTGGCCGTGGAAGACGGGCGCCTGCACCAGCCGGAGCGAGGGCATCGGCAAGCCGCCATGCAGCAGCAGGCTGGCAAGGTCGCGTTCGATGCGGGTCTCGATCTTCTGGAGCGGTTCCGGGGCATCGCTCCCGTAGCGGGACAGCAGGTTGAAACCGATCTGCTCGTCAAAGACGGCGCGGGGCCAGCGCTTGAAGGTAAGGAGGCTGACGGTCTGGTCCTTAAGCTCGTCCAGGCCGGGCTGGCCACGCTCGCTGGCAGGCTCAAACACGTGGGCGATGGAGCGGCGGAAGGGGAAAGCGGAAGCCAGCCTCGAGTAGAAGACCGCCAGGGCGATGGCGGCGGGGTGGGCAATGACATGGAGGGCCTCGGGCGCTGCCTGGAAACCGGGAGGCTCGACGACAGGGGCGCGGAGACGGGCCCGAGGGTGGTCCTCGAAGGCGTGGGTAAGGTCGATCAGGGGGGGGCGGGGAGAACCACGGGCAAGAATGTCAAGGGCCAAGCGAGAGGAGGCCGCGGAACCAGCCAGCACGGCCACGCGCGCGCCGCGGAGGTTGTCCTCGTCCAGGGCGGTCATCACCACGGCTTCGCCGTCCTGCTCGGTAAGTGCCCCGGTTTCAGAGGGATCGGCGCCGACGAGCTTGGTGCGGGCGGGCAGGCGGCTCTCGGCCAGGGCGTCGCGGACCTCGCGGCCGATGAGAGAGCCGCCTCCGACAATGGCGATCAGTGGGGGGCTATCCAAGCTGGGTCTCCGGTGCGTGAGGGGGTGTGCGACGGAAACGCCGGCGCAGGATGCCCCCGACGCGGATGATGATTCCGCTGGCCACGTAAGTGCCTGCCATGGCCAGCAACATGGGCTGCGGGTAGTGCCAGATCAGGTAGATCAGGGCGCCCCAGGAGATCAGAATCAGGGGGGAGCGGGGGCGCAGGAGCTGAATGTCCTTGAAGCTGGGATAGCGCCAGGTGCTGACCATCAGGAATGACAGCGCCGCCAGTAGCGCCAGCCAGCCCACAGTGAACGGCCAGTACTCCAAGGGCGCGCCGTCGCTGATGTACACCACGGCGGCGACGACAGCGGCGGCGGCGGGGATGGGCAGACCGACGAAATACCTCCGGTCCGGGCGCCCCGGGTTCTTGGGGACGGGGTTCTTCTGAATGTTGAAACGGGCCAGGCGTGCGGCGCCGCACAACAGGAACAGGAAGCTCAAGAAGTAACCGAGGCTGAGGAGGTGCTGGCGAAAGGCGGGCGCCACGGCGAATTGAACGCCCCAGCAGAATGCGAGCACGGCGGGGGCGAGGCCGAAGGTGATCACGTCGGCCAGCGAATCCAGCTCCCGGCCGAAGTCGCTGGCGGTATTGGTCCAGCGGGCGATGCGGCCATCCAGGCCGTCCAGGACCACTGCCACGCCGATCACCACCGCGGCCAGCGAGAAGTGCGGGTTGGCGCCCAGGCTGCCGATGGATCCCAGGACGGCGCCCTGAATGGACTTCATGATAGCGACGAAGCCCATGAACACATTGCCCGCGGTGAACAGGGTGGGAAGAGCGTAGGCTGCGCGCCGGGGAGGCCGGGCGCGGGCGCGGCCCTGAATCAGATCGCGGGGCAGGTTGAGGACGCGCATCCCGGATTCACCTAGCGGAAACACGCGGGCTGTCCCCGCTGCTGGTGCGCCGGGCCAGGATGCTGGAGCCGGCCTTCACCCGCTCCCCAGGTCGCACCTGAACCTCCCACTCCGGCCCCAGGAACACATCCACGCGGGAGCCGAACTTGATGAGGCCGACGCGCTCGCCGCGGCCCACGGCGTCGCCCGGCCGCTTGTAGAAGACGATGCGGCGGGCGATGAGACCGGCGATCTGCGTGAAGCTGACCTGGGTGTCGCCAGCGTCGATGGTGGCCGTGTTCTGCTCGTTCTCGGTCATGGCTTCGTCCCGGCTGGCCACCAGGAAGCGGCCCTTGCGGTAGTCCAGCGCGCTGATGCGGCCGGCGATGGGAGCCCGGTTCACGTGGACGTCAAAGACGTTCATGAAGATGCTGACGCGCATCCGGCTGGGCGATTCGGGCTGGACCCCGAGGACCTTGCCGTCGGCGGGAGAAACGGCCACGTCGCCGGAGGGGATGGGACGCTCCGGGTCGCGGAAGAACCACAGGCAGAAGGCGGCGGCGAGAAACAGGGGGACGGCAAACGGCAGGCCGGCGATCATTGCCAGCAGCACACCGGCAACGCTGAAGCGGGGGGCCAGGTGCTCCACCACGATGTACTCGTTAGGGGCGTGCATGCCGTCGCCGATGGCCCCGAGGCCGTCCAGGGTGGGGATGCCCAGGGCGGCGGTGAAGTTGCCGTCGGAGCCGCCGCCGGAGAGAGACTCGCCGAGCGGAAAGCCAAGCTGAGCGGCGATGGACTGCGCCAGGCGGAAGAGCCGGCGGCTGGCCGGAGTACGTTCCATGGGGGGGCGGTTCAGGCCGCCGGCAACCTCCAGCGTGCAGCGCTTGTCGAAAGGCCGCAGGCGGCGGAACTTGCGATCGAGCGGATCGGCGTCCTTCAACCTGAGGATACGAATGTCGATCTCGGCCCGC
>VFZS01000039.1 GCA_016871095.1 Acidobacteriota bacterium | reverse complement strand
CAGAGCGGTGGCGATACACTGCTCCAGCGAAAGGGCTTCCGCCGATTCCGCCTGGGCCGCCAGCAGAAGTGCAAATGGGATACAGCGCCACCCGTATAGGCCGGTTCGCATAGTCTACACCTCCTCTGGGAGTTGACTGCTACTGCTAGGGATGAGGAGGGGTCAGGCTGGAGGAGCGCGGCCGGCGTGGGCCGTGCTGAGTCCCAGGGAGAGGCTGATGGGCCGCGGGCAGCTTTCGTGCCAGAGCGTCGGTTCCGGGGGCGGCAGCAAGTGCTGGGTGGCGACCTGGATTCCTGGCGTGTGCTCGAAGGCCGAGAAACCGCATGTCTGGCCGGGGAGCCGGCTGTGCCGGTGCCAGGGGCTGTACACGAAGGCGCTCAACGCCAGCAACACCACCGCCACGCCGAGGCTGACGACCACGGCTGGGCGGCGGCGCATGGATAACGAGAGCCTCACGTTCGGGACTTCGCATTAAAAATAGCAGACCGGCCACTCCCGCGCAATTCCCTTGAAACCTGGCAGGTTTGACAGCCGTCTCACCACCGGGTGATTCTAATGACAGGAGGCGTTATGCCAAAGGCAGTCCGCTGGGGGGTAGTGGTTCTGGCCCTGACCGCTCTCGCCGCCGCAGCCGCGGCGCAGCAGATGATCTCGGCCAAGTCCGGCCTCATCCACTACGTGGAGGGCCGGGTGGTGATGGACAACAAGGCCGTAGAGACCAAGTTCGGCCAGTTTCCCCACCTGAATGAGCAGTCCCAACTGCGCACCGAGGAGGGGCGGGCCGAGGTTCTGCTCGCGCCGGGCGTCTTCATGCGCCTGGGCGAGTCCAGCGCCGTGCGGATGGTCTCCAGCAAGCTCACTGACACCCGGCTGGAGGTGGTCGAGGGCT
Source organism: Acidobacteriota bacterium (assembly GCA_016871095.1). Taxonomy (GTDB): domain Bacteria; phylum Acidobacteriota; class Terriglobia; order Bryobacterales; family Bryobacteraceae; genus VFZS01. Next base: position 15,811 of record VFZS01000039.1, on the reverse strand, counting down.
CGGTCCTGTTCGAGTGCGCCGAGCTGCGCAGGGAGACTCCCATTCTGTTGCTCTTCCAGGACGCCAGAATCTGGCTGCGCGAGGATGGCGTCTACCGGGTGAACACCTCGCCGCCCGAGCTGCGCGTCTATGACGGCGAGGCCGGTGTCGAGCAGGCCGGGCAGCCCGTGACGGTTAAGAAGGGCCGCGTACTCTCGCTGGACGGTTCGCTGGCGGTGGCCAAGTTCGACACCAAGCTGGGCGATTCCCTGCACCGCTGGGCCAGCCGCCGGGCGGAGTACCTGGCCATGGCCAACGTCTCCTCGGCGCGCACGCTGTGGCAGGGCCGGCAGCCCTGGCGCACCGCGGGGTGGATGTGGAACCCCTACTTCGGGATGTTCACCTACATTCCCTACCGCGGGGTCTACCGCAGCTTCTGGGGCTACCAGTATTGGAGCCCGCGCGAGGTCTACGTCGTATTCGAGCCGCCGCGGATGGCCTCGCGCGGCGGGTACGATGCATCAAGCTCCTACAATCCCAATCTAGGCTACCGCACCATGGGGCAGACCTCGGCGGGCACCTCCGGGACGGTGGCCAGCTCGGGCGCGCCCACGGCGGCCTCCAGCTCCGGGACAGCCAACATCCCGCGCGAATCCTCCCAGGCCGGCGGCCGCGGCCGCTAGTGAAACCTGGGGACAGCCCGCATGTTTCCCGGATTTGGGGAACACGCGGGCTGTCCCCTTATTTCTCGGCCTTCAGGTGCTCCTCCAAGAAGGCCACCGTGGCCTCGTAGCGGTGCTTCGAGAGGCTGCCGGTGACCCCGTGGGACTTAACCGGGTAAATGACAAGCTGAAAGTGCTTGCCCGCCTTCTGAAGCTCGGCGGCCATCTGGAAGGTGTTCTGGAAGAGCACGTTGTCGTCCTCCCAGCAATGGATCAGCATTAGCTGCGCTTTGAGATTGGCGGCCATGTGGACGGGCGAGCTGCGCCGGTAGCCTTCCGCGTTGTCCGATGGCAGTCCCATGTAACGCTCGGTGTAGATGGTGTCGTAGTGGCGCCAGTCGGTGACCGGCGCTCCAGCTACACCTGCGGCGAACAGATCGGGCGCATTCAGCAGCGAGTAGAGCGTCATGTAGCCGCCGTAGCTCCAGCCGGTGATGCCGACCCGCGCGGCGTCCACGAAGCCCAGCGAAAGCAGGTGCTTCAGGCCGGTTTTCTGGTCTTCCAGCTCCCAGGCGCCCAGATTGCGGTGGACCACCGCCTCCCAGGCGCGGCCGCGCCCGGCCGAGCCGCGGTTGTCGAGCTGCCAGATGACGAACCCGCGATGCGCCAGGACCTGGTCCAGGCTGAGGCCCGCCCAGGCGTTCCGCACAGTCTGCGAGTGCGGCCCGCCGTAAACCACTACCACCGCCGGGTACTTGCGCCCGGGCTGGAAGCCGGCGGGCTTGATCAGGCGGGCGTAAAGTAGCGCGCCGTCCGGCGCTTTGACTTCGATGATCTCGGTGGGCAGAATCTCGAATTCCTCCTCGGCCTTGCGGTCGGCTTCTACGAATACCGCCCACTCGGCGCCGTCCCGCGTGTGGAGCGTGCGCCGTGAAGGCGAGGTCAGACTGGAATGCGTGGCCAGGTAGTAGGCGCAGCCGTCCGGCATCGAGGCCCCGTGCGTGCCGGCTGAGCGGGCGATTTGTCGCATCCCAGCGCCGTCCAGGCCCACGCGGTAGAGATGCCGCTCGAGCGGGCCGCCCTGGTTGGCCTCGAAGAACACTTCGCCCGCGGCTTCGTCCACGCAGGCCACCCGGGTGACCTCCCAGTCGCCGTGCGTCACTTGCCCCAGCAGCTTGCCGTCCTTCGAATAGCGGTAAAGGTGACGGTAGCCGCTGCGCTCGCTGGACCACAGCAGCTCGGCGCCGTCCTTGAGGAAGCGCAGGTCGTCCGCCAGGTTGACCCAGTGCGGGTCGGTCTCCTGGAGCACCGCACGGGAGGCGCCGCTCGCGGGGTCGGCCTGAAGCAGATCCAGCCGGTTCTGGATTCGGTTCAGCCTCTGGACCGCGATGCCCTTCGAGTCCGGCGCCCAGGCCACGCGGGCCAGCAGCATGTCGCGGGTCTGGCCCAGGTCCATCCACACGGTGCGGCCCCCCGCTGCCGGGACCACGCCCAGGCGCACCTCGGAGTTGGGGTCGCCGGCCTTGGGATAACGCTGCGGCTCGTACACCGGGTTCAGGGGCAGCAGGTCGGCATGCGGGTAGAGCGGCAGCCGGCTGATGTCGAACTGGAGATAGGCGATCCGCGTGGAATCAGGCGACCACCAGTGCGCGGTCTCCAGGTGCAGCTCCTCGGGGTACACCCAGTCGAGCTGGGCATTCCAATGCGTGTCCGAGCCGTCTTCGGTGAGCCGGGTGATCTTCTGCGCGGCGATCTCCAGCACGTACAAGTCGCGCCCGCGGCGAAAGGAGACGCGGCGGCCGTCCGGGGAGAGCTTGGGGTCGCCCTCGGCCTCGGCGGTGGCGGTGAGCTGCGTCCAGCCGCCGGCTTCGAGACGGTGCCAGAACAAGTCGCCGCCCGCGGCCACGAGCAGCTCCTTGCCCGAAGGCCCCCACTGGATGGGGCGCTCCCGAACATTGCGATTCTGCCACTCCTGCCGAACGGGAGGCGGGGGCTTCACCGCCGCCGCTTCCACTGCCTCCAGGCTCAGGATCTGCCGCCTGCTCCGGCTCGGGATATCATACAGCCACACCTGGCGGCCTTCCTGGTACACGAAACGCTTGCCGTCCGGCGCCCAGATTGGGCTGGCCGGGCGCGCCGGCCGCTCCCGCGCCAGCGCCTCGATCGTCACCGGCTTCTTCTGTGCGACCAGCGAGCAGCCGCACAGCAGCAACACCGAAATGCTTCGCCACATAGCCTGTGATTGTACCGCCCTCCTGACTCCTGGCTTCTGGTATCCTGCCCTTTGCCTATGCAACTGACGTTTTGGGGCGCTTGCGGGACGGTGACCGGGTCGATGTTCGCGTTGCAAGCGGATGGTCAGCGTTTCCTGCTGGATTGCGGGCTGTACCAGGGCCGCCGCAAGGAGGCCGAGGAGCGCAACCGCAATCTGCCCTTCGCCGCGGATTCTCTGGCCGGCGTGGTGCTCTCGCATGCCCACATCGACCACAGCGGCAACCTCCCCTCGCTGGTCAAGAACGGCTTCTCCGGCCCCATATACACCACGCCCGCCACGGCGGACCTGTGCGCGGTGATGCTGCGCGACTCCGCCTACCTGCACGAGAAGGACGCGGCCTTCATCAACAAGCGCCGCCACCGCCGCAAGGCGCTTGACCCGCTCCATGAGGAAGCGCAGATCGAGCCGCTCTACAGCATCCAAGACGCGGAAGCCACCATCCCGCTGTTCCGCCCCGTGCCCATGTACAGTCCCACCGAGCTGGGGACTCATCTGCGCTACGAAAGCCACGAGGCGGGTCACATCCTGGGTTCCTCGGCCGTCCTGGTGGTGTATCACAACGGCGGGCAGACTATACGTCTGGCATATTCCGGCGATGTGGGACGCCCCCACCTGCCCATCATCCGCGATCCCGAGCCTCTGCCCGCGGTGGACTACCTGATCCTCGAGACCACTTACGGCGGGCGCCTGCACAAGGACGTAGGCACGGTCCGCGCCAAGCTGGCCAACGTGGTGAACCGCACTTGCCGGCGGGGTGGGAAACTGATCGTGCCGGCCTTCGCCGTGGGCCGCTCGCAGCAACTGATCCTCACGCTGCACGAGCTGAGCGATGCGGGCGAGATCCCCAGCATTCCGATTTTCGTGGACAGCCCGCTGGCTGTCGAGGCCACCGAGGTCTTTCGCAAGCACCCCGAGTGTTTTGACCACGACACGCGGCGCTTCCTGCTGGAGGGCGGTGATCCGTTCGGCTTCGCCCGGCTGCGCTACATCCGGGACGTCAGCGAGTCCAAGGCCCTGAATGACCTGCGCGGGCCGTTCGTCATCATCTCGGCCTCCGGCATGTGTGAGGCCGGCCGCATCCTGCACCACCTGCGCAACAACATCGAGGACCCGCGCAACACCGTGCTCATCACCGGCTTCCAGGCCCAGCACACGCTGGGGCGCAAGCTGGTGGACAAGCTGCCAGAAGTGCCCATCTTCGGTGAGCCGGTGCGCCTGCGGGCCGAGGTGGAAACCCTCAACGAGCTGAGCGGCCACGCCGATCAGCGCGAGCTGCTGGAGTGGCTGAAGCCGTTGGCCAAGGGACTCAAAAAGCTGTTCCTGGTCCACGGCGAGCCGGCCCAGTCCAAGGCCTTCGCTGAGGCGGTCAACGACCGCTTCGGACTGGTGGCGGTTATTCCTGAAAGGGGCCAGAGGTTCGAGCTGGATTGAGCCTCCTGCTCTACGATTCTGTGGGGCGGGCGCCCTCGCCCGCGCACCGGCCCCCTGGCCGGTGCCTGCTCTGGACCGGTCGGCCTGCGGCTCTGGGGAGCCGCCCCCCGGTTCGGCTGCGGCTGTGCCTTTCGCCCGCGGCTCGAGTCCTGCCTGGGCGGCAATGTTATCCCTGTGCAGCGGCAAGCAGTAGACTGTAAATCATGAGCATCAGATTCGCGGCACTGCTATTGCTGGCGCTGGCGGCTCATGCGGCCTCGGGCCGGGAGTTCTTTGTTTCCGTCCAGGGAGACGACAGCAATGACGGCTCCTCGTTGAAGCCGCTCCGGACAATCTCCGCCGCGGCTCGCGCCGCGCAACCCGGCGACGTTATCACCGTGCGCGCGGGTACCTACCGCGAGCGGGTGACGCCTCCGCGCGGCGGCGAGTCGGACGCCAGGCGGATCGTCTACCAGGCGGCCGCCGGAGAGAAGGTGATCATCAAGGGCTCGGAGGTTATCCGCGACTGGAAGCCCTTCAAAGACGGAGTCTGGAAAGTCACCCTTCCGAACTCGTTCTTCGGCAGCTACAATCCTTACCAGGACCGGATCGTTGGGGACTGGTTCAATCCCAGGGGCAGACCGCATTCCACCGGCGAGGTCTATCTCAACGGGAAATCCCTTTGGGAAAGCCACCTGCTGGAACGAGTGCTGAATCCCCAGCCCTTCGCGGGCGCCAGCGACAGCGCCGGCTCGGCCTTCACTTGGTTCGCCGAGGCCGATGACAACTTCACTTACATCTACGCCAACTTCCACGGCCGCAACCCCAACCAGGAGCTGGTGGAAATCAACGTTCGCGACAGTTGCTTCTATCCGGACCAGCCGGGGCGCAACTACATCACGGTTCGCGGCTTCCACATGAGCCATGCGGCCACCCAATGGGCCGCGCCGACCGCCGAGCAGATCGGCCTCATCGGCACCCACTGGAGCATGGGCTGGATCATCGAGAACAACGTGGTCAGCGATTCAAAATGCACCTGCATCAGCCTGGGTAAGGACAGGGCTACCGGGCACAACGTCTGGACCAACGACCCGCGCAAGGACGGCGCCACGCACTACAACGAGACCATCGTGCGCGCCTTGCAGGCCGGCTGGTCGCGCCAGAACGTCGGGTCGCACATCGTCCGGAACAACACCATCTTCAATTGCGAGCAGGCGGGCATCGTGGGAAGCCTCGGCCCGGTCTTCAGCCTGATCGAGAACAACCACATCTACGACATCTGGACCAAGCGGCAGTTCACCGGCGCGGAGATGGCCGGTATGAAGCTGCACGGGGCCATCGACGTGGTGATCAGCAACAACCGGATTCACAACGCGGGCCGCGGCCTGTGGCTGGACTGGATGGCGCAAGGCGCCCGCGTCACCCGTAATCTGCTGTATGACAACAGCACGGACGACCTGTTCGTCGAGGTCAACCACGGGCCGTTCATGGTGGACAACAACCTCTTCCTGTCCGGCCTCAGCCTGCTCGACATGTCGCAGGGCGGGGCCTACGTCCACAATCTGTTCGCCGGGAGGATCCACAGCCGGCCCGAACCGCGGCGCTCTACTCCGTACCATCAGGCCCACTCCACTGCGCTCGCGGGTCTGGACAGCATCGCGGGCGGGGACAGCCGGTTCTTCAACAACATCTTCGTGGGAAGTGGCCGGCCGCCGGGCGCCGGCTCCGAGGCCGATGCGGACCCCTTGCGTTTCGGCGGGTATGGGCTGTGGGTCTACAACCACCGGGAGTATCCGTTGCAGACCGGCGGCAACGTGTACCTGCACGGCGCGCGCCCTTTCTTCAGGGAGCAGGACGCACTCAACCTGCCCGGGGCGGACCCCACGCCCGGGATCGCGCACGAGGGCGCCGGTGTATACCTGCGCCTGCGTCTGCCGCCGGAGGTGCGGAAGGCCCCGGCCAGAGTCGTGGATACCGAGCTGCTGGGGAAAGCCAAAGTCCCCGGTCTTCCCTACGAGAATGCCGACGGCTCGCCCGTGGCCATCGACAGCGACTACTTCGGCAAGAAGCGGAACCCCGTCTCTCCCTTCGCCGGACCTTTCGAGAACCCTGGTCAGGGAGAGCTCAAGTTCAAGGTCTGGTAAGCCCGAGGCGGCCCATTCCCAGTCCCGCCTGCCTGTGGATCACCCCATAAGGATCACCTGGCTTTTCGGCGGCGGGATCCTGGCGCAGGCTCAAGACGAGCCGGTGCGCCTGCGGGCCGAGGTGGAAACCCTCAACGAGCTGAGCGGCCACGCCGATCAGCGCGAGCTGTCGGAAGTGCTGGTCCAGTAGGGTGATGGTCTGGAGCAGCATGGCCCCGTGCGGGGTCAGCAGGCGGTCGCAAACCCCGAAGAACTGGTCGTAGTAGCGGTAGCCCACGGCCTCGAACATCTCGATGCTGACCAGCTTGTCGAAGCGGCCGCGCAAGTTGCGGTAGTCCTCGAACAGCAACTGGATGCGCCCGGGCGCCAGTCCATCCCGTGCGAAGCGTTCCGCGGCGTAGTCGTGCTGCTCGCGGCTGATGGTGGTGGTGGTGACGCGGCACCCGTAATGGCGCGCGGCGTGCACGGCTAAGCCGCCCCAGCCCGTGCCGATCTCGATCACGTGGTCCTCCGGACCGAGTTGAAGCTTCCGGCAAATGCGGTCCAGTACCCGGCTGGCCAGCGACAGCAGCCTGTGGCTCTCCTCCAGGCGGGTCAGGTGGCGGACCGCCAGGCGCATGACGCCCCTCAGCTCGGGCGAAGACCAGTCGCCATCCACGTAGGCCTCGCCGACGCCCATGTTGCCTCCGGCCAGCGCCCGCAGGAAGAAGCGCTCGTTGTGCGCAGCCACGGTAGCGTGCGGCTCGGCCCCGGGCCGGCCGAAGGTGTAAGTGCGGTCCCGACAGACCAGTCCTTACGCTCGGCGTCAGTGGGAGCTTCCAGCACAGGCAGGACCTGGTCACCGTGGCAGGCGAAAACCACTTGATCGAACCTCATCGGCGGACGTCCGTCAAAGTGCAGCGTGACCCCGGCTGGCGTGCGGCTCACCGCACGGCTGGCAGCGCTGGTGAAGATGCGCTCCCGGTACGGTTTGGTAAGGGGCGCCACATAGGTGTGACTGCCTCCGCGGAGCACCTTCCATTGAGGATGCGTGGCTATGCCCAGAATCCCGTGGTTGTCGAAGAAGCGCACCAGGGTCAGCGCGGGAAACGAGCGCATCAGCTCCGGGGCCATCGACCATATGGCGGAGGCCAGAGGACCTCTACATTCAGATTCTGCGCATTTATGGCAGGAAATCGTAGGCCAGATGGCCGCGGGCCAACTGGGGAATGACGACGAGTTCCTTGAGCTTGAGCCCGGCGGCGATGACCTCCTTGCCGAACTGCGTCAGGTAGTACTCGTACGTGCGGCTCACTTTCTTGATGAGGCCATGCAAGCGAAGGCGTTTGAGTAAGCGCGACACCTGGCCGCTGTTTTTGCCGTGGAGGGAGCGGCGGAGCGTCTTGTTTTGCAGGCCGCTGATGTTGAACTCGCCTCGGGCGATGACGCGGAGCAGGGCTTCGTCGTCGCCATCGAAGAGGTTGAAGCCGGGGTAGGACCGGCCTTCCTTGCGGACCGGCTGCGACAGTTTGTCGAGTTTGTCGCGGCCGTTGCGGGAATCTTCGATCGTCGACAGGAACTCCAGGTAGCGGCGGTTGGCGGCTTCCAGCAGTTCGCGCAGCGCGGGCAGACTGTAGATGGTCTTCTGCATCGAGGCCCACTTGGTTTCCCTGGTCCCGTCGCGGTGTTCTACCTCGCGGTAGTGCTTGAAAAAGGCCAGATCGTTGACCGTGGTCTCGATCCGGAGGATGAGGCCGAACTTGTCGTGGAGTTTCAGCGAGACCGGCCCCATCGTGTGCTTGATCCGCGTTCCTTCAATGCGGATGTTGAACCGGTTGCCCATCTCGCCTTCGTACTGGGTGTTGAGCTTGCGACCCAGGAAGGTCGCGATGTTGTCCGGCTTGACCGTGTGGATCGCGGTCCGCGTCAAGGTGCCGTAGATGGCTGCCAAATCGGCCTGCCGCCGGAACACGATGTCAGTGGCGTACTCGCACTGGTCCACGCTCCAGTGATAGGCCACGCCGAACGCGCGGTGAATCGGGCAATAGGTCTGGGCGAATTGGTCCAGCTTGCCGTGCAGCCGCTTGATCGCCCAACCGTCGGCGATCTGCTGGGCGCGTGTCCAATTTGCGATTTCGACAAACGCGTTGTCCACGAGCTGCTAGCTGATCTTCTGCTTGCGCAGCCGCGCGGCCAGCCAGTTGTGGCCGTTGAAGTAGATTTGCAGCCGGCAGGGCAACCACGTCGGCGCCCGCACGTAGCACAGCCCCAGCTCGTCGTCGATGAAATGGAAATAGTAGTGCAGGCACTTGCCGTCGTCGGGCCGCAAGTATGTCTTGCCGGTCTGCTTGTCGTGCCAGGGCCTCTAGGTCGAGCACGGCTCCATCGCCGAGAAGATGCACACCAGGCCGGGCTGCTCCCCGCGCCGGGCCAGAGTCTCCTTGACCCGGTCTTCCTTCCGCGCGTTGCGCTTGCGCAGGAACTCGATTTCCATCCCGTTGGCCGCCGCCAGCCGTTCGGCGTTCTCGCGCAATTGGTCGCGGAACGGTTCGGCGAACCGCGGGTAGTCGAAGATCCGCACCTGTTTGGCGAACAGATACGACGTCATCCCCGCGGCGTAGCAGATCTTCGGGAGAGTGCCGAACACCAGCACTCGGTCCCAACAACCCAGCACCCCGGCGATCTGGTCCTTGTGCCGTTCCGTCAGTAGCTCGATACCCACTCTGGCATCGTACCCCGACCTGTTTGGTTCCGGCTACGCCGGCTTAGGGCGCTGCAATCCGCCGGGCGCCGGGTGCGCTGCCTGGTCCGCCGCCCGGAGTTTCTGAGCCGCGCGAGGTGCCCGCGAACCGACGTAGTCCAGGGTGATGTCCTGAAACCCGAGAGCCTGCCCGCTGCCTTCGAGGGCGTGGCTACGACCTGCTACCTGGTGCACTCGATGGGCGCGGGGCCTGCCTTTGAGGAGGAGGACCGGCGGGCGGCGAGGAACTTCGGCGAGGCGGCGCGGGGCGGCGGGGCGCGCAACATCATCTATCTGGGCGGGCTGGGTGTGCCTGGAGAGGGGCTGTCCGCCCGCCTCAGCAGCAGGCTGGAAGTAGGCGAACTGCTGCGTGCGGGGGGTGTCCCGGTGATCGAATTCCGCGCTTCCGTGATCATCGGTTCCGGCAGCCTGTCGTTTGAGATCATCCGCGCGCTGGTCGAGCGGCTGCCGGTGATGGTGGCGCCGCGCTGGGTGAGCACGCCGCCTCAGCCCATCGCCATCGAGGATGTCATCGCCTGCCTGGTGGCGGCGCTCGAGCTTCCCGGCGGGTAGAACCGCGTTTACGAGATCGGGGGGGTGCGCAATCCGACCCTGGTCCAGGATGCCGCCGCCGCGCGTGACCTGACGGTCCGGCCCATGGGCATCCGCGAGGCTATCGCCCGCGCCTTGCGGCACGAAGACCGCGAGTTTGCCGAGACGCGCTGGTCGGACGCGCTATCCTCGGGCCGCGGCCCGCGCAGTTGGGCTGGAGCGCGTGTGGGTTCCCGAATCGTCGATTCCCGCACAATCGAGCTGCCTTGTCCTCCCGCCCAGGCTTTCCTCCCCGTACGCCGGATCGGCGGCCAGACTGGCTGGTACTACGCCAACTGGCTGTGGCGGATCCGCGGCCTGCTGGACTCGCTGGCCGGGGGTGTGGGCCTGAGGCGGGGCCGCCGCGATCCGGAGACGCCGAGGGTCGGCGACACGCTGGATTTCTGGCGCGTTGAGGCATATGCACCGGATCGCCGCCTGCGGCTGCATGCGGAGATGCGCCTCCCCGGTCGTGCCTGGCTGGAGTTCGAAGTCACCGGCGATGCCAGTGGCTCCATCCTCCGCCAGACGGCGGTCTTTGACCCCAGCGGCCTGGCCGGTCTGATCTACTGGTACGGACTCTACCCCCTGCACCGCCTCATCTTCGCGGGCATGCTCGAACGCATCCGCCAGCCGGCCTGCCAGTGAACCCGCAGCCGCCCAGCCGGGCCGAGGGAGCGGACCCTCGAGCGGGACTGACTTGTGCGCTGGCTGGCTGTCCTAGCCCGGCCAGCCGTCCCAGAGCGGTCCTGGTCATCTGTGCTGGTGCCGATGCAAGGGCGACAGCGGGGTGGTTCTGGGGTAGTATGGTGATTGGATCCCGCACCGCGTACCGGTAGTCTCAGGGAGAAGCCGGGTGACCAGACTTCCGGCAAGGAGGCTCTTGTGATGCCGCTTTTCATCGTGCTCCTGCTGACCGCTTCAGCGGCCGCGACTCCTGTCCCCTTGCCCACCTTGGACCAGGTGCAGCCTGCGCGGACCACCCGGGGCGATCCAGCCGGCTATGTGGTGACGGCGCCGAGCTTCTTCGACGGCGTGGCGCGGCTGGCTATCAGCACGCTCACCGGGGGTGTCAGTTGCTCCGGTGCGCTGTTGAGCAGCGGCTGGGATGTGCTCACGGCGGCCCACTGCCTCACCGATGGTGCGGGGAAGCTGGATGTCACGGCGCTCACCGCCTCGTTCTTCACAGTCGGCGACCAGTTGGATTTCACCGGCGCGGCCTACAGCATTCATCCAGGCTTCATCGGGACCATCGCCGGCGGCAACGACATCGCCGTGATCCGGCTTTCCATGGCGACAGGACTGAGCGGTTACGGCCTCGCCACCTCCGATCCGTTTGGCCCGGTGACACTGGCCGGATACGGGCGCTCCGGAACGGGTGTGCAGGGCCACGTCCTGCCGTGGGGGACCCTGCGCAGCGGACAGAATACCTACGACGCGGTATGGGGCTATCCGGGCTTCCCATACGCCTACGATTTTGACGACGGCACAGCGGCACGTGACACCTTCTGCCTCGCGTTTTCACTGTGCCACACCGGCGTACCCACGGAGGTGCTCGGAGTGCCCGGCGATTCGGGCGGCCCCACCTTCTATGGTGGCTATGTCGTGGGCGTCCATTCCTTCTACGGCCGGTTGTCCGTTGGGGATCTCGATGGCGTGCTGAATGGCACCTTCGGCGAGGTAGGCGGTGACACCCGCGTGGCCGCCTACGCCGACTGGGTCAGGCTTCAGATGGTCCCCGAGCCGGGTGTGGCCGGTCTCGTCGCCCTCGGCCTCCTGGCTTTCGCCCTCTGGCGCCGCCGCCCCAGAGCCTGACGGGCCCAGCCCTGGCGCCGCTTTCCCGCGAGATAAGGATATGATTGTGTCTTCGGCCGGGGCGAACCTATGGTCACCACTCCGCCCTCTTCCACCCAGCCGGGGCGCAGCGCCTACGTGTACTTGATTTCGACAGCGGCGGCCATCTCCGGGCTGCTGTTCGGCTTTCAGATCGCCATCATCAACGCGGCGCTCCTGTCGCTGAGGCGGGAGTTCGCGCTGACGGATTTCCAGACGGAAATCGCGGCCAGCAGCCTGCTGATCGGCTGCGTCGCCGGCACCGCCGGGGTGGGCGTGCTGAGCGACCGCTTCGGGAGGCGGCGGATCTTCATCCTCTCGGCCTGGTTGTTCGCGCTTTCCGCACTGGGAGCGGCGCTGCCCCGGGGGCTGTGGGAATTCACCGCCGCGCGGTTCGTGGGCGGGACGGCCATCGGCTTCGCCTCGGTGCTGGCCCCGCTGTTCATCGCGGAGGTGGCGCCGGCCCGCATACGGGGGCGGCTGGTGTCGATGAACCAGATGGCCATCGTGACGGGCATGTTGCTGGCCTACCTGGCGGGCTGGCTGCTGTCGCTCGTCGGGCCGGAGGCCTGGCGCTGGATGTTCGGCTCAGCGCTGGTTCCGGCGGTGGCGTTCCTCGGGGCGCTGTACTTCCTGCCGGAAAGCCCGCGCTGGCTCATCCAGCGGGGACGGACCGGCGAGGCGCTGGCGGTCATCAGCCGCGTGGCGGGCCGCGAGCAGGCGTTGGTCGAGGTCAGCCACATCCAGCGGGCAGTGGCCGAGGAGTCCGGCTCGATACGGCAACTGTTCCAGCCGGGTCTGCGCCGCCCGCTGTGGATCGCCGTGTTCCTGGCCGTCTTGCAGCAGATCACCGGCATGAACACGGTGTTCTTCTACGGCTCGGTGATCTTCAAGGAACTGATGGGCAGCCAGAGCGAGACCGCCGCGGTGGGCGCCAACGTGATCATCGGGGGCGTGAATTTCCTGGCCACCCTGGTGGCGCTGGGGGTCATCGACAGGCTGGGACGCCGGCCGCTGCTGATGCTCTCGGCGGCCGGCATGGCGCTGGGGCAAGGGTTGATCGGATTGGCGTTTCTGTTCGAGCCCCCGCCCGCCGCGCTGCTAGTAGCCGCCATCTTGTTCTGCGTGGCCTGTTTCGCGGTGGGTCTGGGTCCCGGCGTCTGGCTGCTACTGAGTGAGTTGTTTCCCACCCGCATTCGCGGCCGCGCCATGTCCATCGCCACACTCAGCCTGTGGGTGGCTTGCGTGGCCTTGACCCTCACCTTCCTCTCGCTGGTGAAGGCCGTGACCGCTTCCGGGGCGTTCTGGATCTATTCCACCCTGTGTCTGATCACCCTCGTTTTCGTCTGGCGCGCCGTCCCCGAGACCAAGGGCCGCACCCTCGAGGACATCGAGCGCTCCTGGACGCGGTAGGCGGCCCGGCCTGTCGTCGCACCAGCGCGTGCTAAGCTGGCTCCCATGAGACGTCTGGCAGCCTTCTTCGCTTTCGCCGTTCTGCTTTGCGCCGCGCCCGCTCCCATCACCCACGAGGATGTGTGGCTGATGAAGCGCGTGGGGGCTCCGGCCCTCAGCCCCGACGGCAAGTGGGTGGTGGTTTCGGTGGTCGAACCCGCCTACGAGGCCGACAAGCAGGTCACCGACCTGTGGATCGTCCCCGCGGACGGCAGCGCGCCGCCCCGCCGCCTCACCTCCACCAAAGGGGGCGAGAGCGGCGCGGAGTGGTCGCCCGATTCTTCACGCATAGCCTTCTCGGCGCGGCGCGAGGGCGACGAGGTGTCCCAGATCTACGTCCTGCCGCTTCAGGGCGGGGAAGCGCAACGGGTGACTTCGCTGTCGACTGGCGCCTTCTCCCCCAAGTGGCGGCCCGACGGCAAGGCCCTGCTGTTCCAGAGCACCGTCTATCCGGGCGCCGCCGATGAGGAAGCCAACCAGAAGGTCGCCGCCGAGCGCAAGGCGCGCAAGTACAAGGCCCGCGTCTTCGAGCTGTTCCCCATACAATACTGGGACCGGTGGCTGGACGATCTGCGCCCGCACATCTTCGTCCAGGAGCTTGACCCCGGCGCGAAGGCCCGCGACTTGCTCGCCGGCACGAAGCTGGTGCGGGAGATCGGCTTCGATGCCCCGCGGGGCGGCAGTGGAGAGTCCGACTTACAGGCGGTGTGGGCGCCCGACGGCCAGTCCGTCGTCTTCACGGCCACCGTCACTGGCAACGTGGGCGCATACGCGATAGGCTTCACGAATCTCTACCAGGCGCCCGCTGCCGGAGGCGAGCCGCGCGCCCTGACCTCCGGCCCCGACAGCTTCAGCCGCCCCGCCTTCCGTCCCGACGGTAAGGCGCTTTACGCCATACACTCCCGGCGCAGCGAGACCCGCCTCTACAGCCTGTCGCGCCTGGCCATGCTGGAATGGCCCGCCGCCGGCCAGCCGGTCCTCGTCACCGGGAAGTGGGACCGTTCGGTGGATGGCTTCGAATTCACCCCCGACAGCCGCACCATCTACCTGATCGCCGAAGAACACGGCCTGGATCCCCTCTTCCGCATGCCCGCCGCCGGCGGTGAGGTGCGGCCGGCCCTCGACATGAAGGAGGGCGGCTACTCCGGCCTCGCCATCGGCGGAACCGCTGCCGCTCCGGTGATCGTGGCGAGCTGGGGCTCGATGATCCACCCGCCGGACGTGGTTCGCATCGACCCCGCGGCCGGCAAGCACCGCCTGCTCACCGGCTTCAACGCCGCGCGCATCGCCCAGATCGACTGGCAGCCGCCCCGCCACTTCTGGTTCACCGCCACCAATGGCCGCCGCATACACAGCTTGCTGGTGCTGCCGGCGAACTTCGACCCGTCGAAGAAATACCCGCTGGTGCTGTTCCCGCATGGCGGGCCGAACAACATGAGCAAGGATCAGTTCTTCATCCGCTGGAACTACCATCTGCTGACCGCGCCCGGTTACGTCCTGCTGATGACCAACTACACCGGCTCGACCGGCTTCGGCGAGGATTTCGCCGAAGCCATCCACCGCGACCTGCTGCGCGGGCCGGGGCAGGAGATCCTGGAAGCGGCGGACGGGGCCGCCCGCCAGTTCCCCTTCGTTGATGCCTCACGCATGGCGGCCGCCGGCGCCAGCTACGGCGGTTACCTCATGGCCTGGTTCGCGGGCAACACCGACCGCTTCCGCTGCCTGGTCAACCATGCCGGCCTGTCCGACAACATCTCCATGTGGGGCGCCACCGACGGAGCTTACTACTGGGAGCTGCGCAACGGCGGCCCCATCTGGGATCTCAAAGGCCCGTGGATGGACCAGAACCCCATGAAGTACGCCGCCAGCTTCAAGACCCCCATGCTGATCACCCACGGCGAGCGCGATTTCCGCGTGCCCCTCAGCCAGGGCTTCATGATGTACAAGCTCATGCAGCGGCAGCGCGTTCCCGTACGCCTGGTCATCTTCCCGGACGAGAACCACTGGGTGCTCAGCGGCGAGAACGCCCGCTATCACATGCAGGAAGTCCTGGCCTGGCTGAAGAAATACCTGTAGCGCCCGAGGGGAGGGGGACAGACGGAACGTTCCCCCGCATCGGCGCAACACCCGCAGGCCCTTCGGGGAACGTTCCGTCTGTCCCCGTTGCCGGTGCCTGCTTAGCCTGGCAGGCCGAGCTGGTCGCCAGTACGCCGCTGCCAGGCCTCGATTTTGGACCGCAGGCGGCGGACGGTCGCGGCGTGCTCGTTGCGGTAGTACAGATTGCCCATCTCCAGCGGGTCGCGCTCCCGGTGGAAGAGCAGGGAATTGTCGGTGTCGTAGACCGCCATCTTCCAGCCGTCCGGAGTGACCACTGCCCGCGCGTTGGGGCCACCCCGCGCGTTCCACTGAATGAACACGTCCTCCTCGCGCCGCGGTCCGCCGTCTACCAGCGGCAGCAGGCTCTCTCCAGCCAGACCCTCGGGCGTGTTGCGGCCCATCAACTCCAAGAGCGTCGGAACCAGGTCGATCTGGCTCACCGGCTGCTCCACCTTGATCCGCCCGCGATGCCGCCAGGGGACCGAGATGAGCAGCGGCACGCGCACCGCTTCCTCGTACATCACGCTCTTGGCCACCAGCGTGTGCGCGCCCATCATGTCGCCGTGGTCGGTGGTGAGGAGGACGATGGTGTTGTCGGCCTGCCCCGACGCCTCCAGTGCCCACAGGATGCGTCCCAGCGCCTGGTCCA
>VFZS01000038.1 GCA_016871095.1 Acidobacteriota bacterium | reverse complement strand
CACCGCCTCGGGCGTGCAGGCGCTGAACGTCACCATCCGCTGCGCATTGGATCCCGGCGACGAGGCCCTGGTGCTGACCCCGGCCTGGCCCAACGGCGCGGCCAACGTGCTGATGGCCGGCGCCATGCCGCGCGAGATCCCGCACCTGCTCGAGGGCGGGCGCTACGGCGTGGACTTCGCCGCGCTGGAGGCCGCCGTCACGCCCCGCACACGGCTGCTCATCTACACCTCGCCGTCGAACCCCCTGGGCTGGGTGGCCACCGAGGAGGAGCAGGACCGCCTGCTGGAGTTCGCGCGGCGGCACAACCTGTGGCTGCTGGCCGACGAAGTCTACGAGCGGTTGTACTACCGCACCTCGAAGCTGGGCCAGCCGGCGCCTTCCATCCTGCGCAAGGCCGCGCGCGAGGACTCCGTCATCGTGGCGCAGTCGTTCTCCAAGAGCTACTGCATGACCGGCTGGCGCGTGGGCTGGCTGGTGGCCCGGCGCGATCTGGCCCGCAAGGCCGCCGAGTTGAACGAGTTCATTGTCTCGCACGCGCCCAGCTTCGCCCAGCGCGCCGCCGAGACCGCGCTGGTGTGGGGCGAGATCGAGCTGGGCCGGATGCTGGCGCGCCTCAAGGAGAACCGCGACTTCTGCCTGGCCGCGCTGCGCCGGATGCCCGGCGTGACAGTGCCCGAGCCGGAGGGCGCTTTCTACGTGTTCCCCAAGATCGACGGGCTCAAGGACTCGTTCGACTTCTGCCGCCAACTGCTGGAGGAAACCAACGTGGGCGTGGCGCCGGGCGTGGCCTTCGGCGCGGGCGGGGAGGGTTCTCTGCGCATCTGCTACGCCGCCGAGCGCGCCATCCTGGAGCCCGCCCTGGAGCGGCTGGGCTGCTTCCTGGGGGCGCGTTGAAAACGGTGCTGAAAAACTCGCTGGTCAAGCTGAAGCTTAACCCACAGGGCACCTATCTGCTTCAGCATGCGTGTGGGACATGCTTCAGCTTGTCCGTCCAGACCGACGGAAGCGAGTTTTTCAGCACCGTCTGAAAGATCCCGTCCGGCCTTACCGCGTCACCGTGATGTACTTGTCGGCCTGGCTCTTCTCCCCGCCGATTTCTGCCACTACAGCATGGTCTCCGTCGGGTAATTCCGGCACCACCACGTTGAACTGGTAGAGGCCCACGCCGGTCAGTCCGGCGAAGTGAACCGCGGCCTCGGCGCCGCCGATCCGGATGGTGAGCTTGGAGGGGTCGGACAGCGGCGCGGCGCCGCTGAACACCTGGCCGGAGGGAACCGCCGGGGTAGTGGAGCCGAAGCCGGTGCCGTACAGCAGAATGACATCGCCGGGCCGGGCCGGACGGGCGGGCACGGATTCCGGCAAGAGACCCGCCTTGGCGACATAAGACCCATCGGCGTGGACCGCAACCACGTAACGGAGTCTCTCCGGCGCGAACAGGAACAGGCCCGGGGAATAGGCCTTCATCAGGGCATACGCTCTCACAACCCCCTGAGCGTTCCTAACCTCGACCATCACCGAGCCCAACCTGGAATCCGTGGGAGCCTGCACGTTGATCTGCCGCGGACTGATGAAGCTTATGGCCGCCAGCTTGCCGTTAATCCTGACGGTTACCCGATCCAGTTCGGTGGGAAGCAGATCCCCGGAGATGGCGCCGGTCCAGTCGCGCGTCGAGGGGGCCAGGTTCTTCCCGTAAATCGAGACCCACGAACCGCTCACAATGCCGGGGGCGCCGCTGGCCGTGTTGGCCACCGCGCCGATGGCCATTCTGCCCACCGGCAGGATCACGCCCGGCTGGCTCTTCCTGCCGCCCACCTCGACCAGAATCGGCAACTCTCCCAGCGTTGTTTCGGCGGGCAGCCGGAAGACGATCTGGTACACCGCATGCATTTGGGGCACGAGGCCCGCCAGGAGGACTTCGCAGGCGCGGCCGCCCACCGTCACCTTGGGAGCGCTTACGGTCAGGGCGACCGGGTTCGCCGGCGAGAGGACGCCGGTTGTCACCACCGGGTTTGTCGCGCCGAGGCCAACCGCGTAAATCCCCGCCGCCTCTCCGGGGCTTACTGGGTTCCCTAAGGAAATCAGCGACCCGTCGGCGAAGACACCCAGCGCCATACCACTCGCGGAACCGTCCACCGTGAACAGCCCCGGGCTGTGACTATAGAGCGTGATGCTGAACGGCGCGGAACGCAGCGTCGCTCCACCCGCCTTGCGCTCGACCACCAGGGTGGTCGCCCCAGGCGTTGACTCCACCGGAATCTGAATCCCGATCTGGTTGGGGACTACGTAGCTCAGCGCCGCCGGACGGCCTCCCACGCTTACCGAAACGCCGCCGCACTCCACGGGCCACCGGCCATCCGAGGCCGCCACGCACTGAAAACTGCCGCCGCTCAACTCCGCGCCGGATACGACCGCCGGCGCCCCAGGTGACAGCGAATCCGCAAACCAGGAGGCCGCGTTCACCACGGTGTGCACCACCGGATTCCGGGGTTCCTGGCCAACGCCCGGCACACCGCAGAGCATTCCGAACAGGGCCGCCCCCGCCAGCTCGCGGGCCCTTACCATGCCACCTCGGTCTGTCGCGTCACTCAGCCGCAGTTTACCACGTGGAGTTGGCGCGTGCCGTCGCGGGAGTCCAGCGCGTCCACGCAGACAGCGGTGCCGGTCCGGTCCCAGCGCGGATGAAGATCGCAGCGCAGGTCGCCGCTCTGGAAGCGTTGTTCACGCATCGGGAAGCGGGCCAGCAGACGGCCCTGACCGCTCTTCAGGCTGAACAGCAGCAGGTGCTTCTCCAGCCGCACCCCCTCGTTGTGGTCCACCGCGATGCGGTCGCCATCCGGCGCAAAGGTGGGGTGCCCGTCGCCGGTGAGAAAGCCCTCTCCGATGGCGCGATGGTCCGCCTCCCCGTCGGTGAACAGCACCAGCTTCATCCGGGCGTCGTGCAGGCGAAAAGTGGCCAGAATCTCGCGCTGGTTGCGCCACTCGAAGTGCGAGACGCCCTTGCCGAAGAGGATGACCTCGCGCAGATCGGAGCCGTCCCGGCCCGCGGTGAACATGGCCGATTCGAGCCGCCGGGCGGGCTCGGGCGTCCAGCAGCGCGCCAAAAAGAAGAAGCGCGACCCGCCGGTGTTGAACACCGTGTGGTTGAACCACATGTGGCGATCCTGCAGCTCCGGATGGCGCTTCACCAGCCGCCGGTAGACTTCGCCGATGGAAACCACCAGCCGACTGCGGCCCGTGACCAGATCCATGACGAAGACGCCGTCGTTGTCCGGGTGTGGGGACTCGGGATTGGGGTCACGTGTGCCAACGTACCCCACCACCGGCCGCAGGCGGGTCAACCGCCCGTAGGTGAGGCAGAGACCGTAGCGCCCGTCCCGGCTGATGCCGTTGATGGCGCGAGGCAACTCGCGCCGCCGGCCGGTCTCGACATTCAGCACGACCGAAATGATGTCGTCGCCCTTGCGGTCGTTGAACAGGATCTCGGTCTCGGGCCTCCGCGGGTTCCAGTGCAGCATGGCGCCCTGCTGGAAGTTCCAGGCGCGCGTCTGAGCCACCTGGCGGAACTCGCCAGTGCGGGCGTCCACCACGCCCACGGCGGCCGCTTCCTCGGGCCGCGGCAGGTGATCCTGGAACTCGCTCTCCAGGCACACCAGCCAGCGCCCCGACTGGTTCCACGGGCAGATCCCGTAGTAGCCGAAGAAGTGGTGCCGGGGGCCGTGAGTCAGGGCCGGAGCGGCGGGGGACGCCGGGTGCTGGAGGAATCCGCCTGAGAGGGCCAGTAGTTGGCGGCGGGTCGGGTGCATCCCAGTATCGTAAGTTGTACAATCCCGACATGCAAGCCATTCCAAGATTGCTTCTCTCCTCGACGCTCGTAGCCTGTGTGTGGGCGCAAACCGGTGTCCTCAGGGTGGACCCCGCCATGAATCACATCGTTGCACCGTCGGCCGTCATCGAGAAACTGGCCGGTGGTTTCGCGTTCACCGAAGGCCCGGTGTGGATGCGCGACGGCAGCGTGCTGTTCAGCGACATCCCCAACAATGCCATCCAGAAGTGGACCCCGGACGGCAAGGTGACCCTGTTCCGCAAACCCAGCGGCTACGATGGAACCGACGCGCCGGCTGGCGCATTCATCGGCTCGAACGGCCTGACGCTCGACCAGCAGGGCCGGCTCATCATCTGCGAGCACGGCAACGGGCGCGTCACCAGGCTCGAGAAGGACGGCAAGCTTACCGTGCTCGCCGCGCGCTTCGAGGGCAAGCGTCTCAACAGCCCCAACGACGCCGTCTACAAGTCCGACGGGTCGCTCTACTTCACCGACCCGCCCTACGGCTTCGTCAAGCAGGACGAAGATCCCAAGAAGGAGCTTAAGTTCAACGGCATCTACCGGCTGGCGGGGGGCAAGCTACAGTTGCTTTCCACGCGGCTGAACCGTCCCAACGGCCTGGCCTTCTCGCCCGATGAGAAGTTCCTCTACGTGGCCAACTCCGACCCCAGGCGCAAGATTTGGATGCGCTTCGAGGTGCAGCCGGACGGGATGATCGCTAACGGCAAGTTGTTCTTCGACGTCACTACGCGCACCGAGGACGGCCTGCCGGATGGGCTGAAGGTGGACCAGAAGGGTCACGTCTACTGCACCGGCCCCGGCGGCGTGTGGGTGTTCTCGCCCGCGGGCAAGCATCTGGGGACCATTCAGCCGCCCGAGACGCCCGCCAACTGCGCCTTCGGCGACGCCGACGGCACGACGCTGTACATCACGGCGCGCACGGGCTTCTACCGCATCAAGCTGCTGATACCGGGGATCCGACCGTGAGCCGGCTCACGCGCCGGTGACTTCTTTCACCTTGGCGAAGAACGCCCGCTTGCGCTCGGTGGAGAGGCCCCAGTTGACCGGCGGGCACTGGTAGCCGTCCTGGTAGTCGTTCTTGCCGGGGTCGAAGTAGCCCCAGGAGCAGTACTCGGAAATGGCCGCCAGCATGTTGTAGCTGGGCTGATCGAAGTCGAAGTGGTCGTCCTCGTTGAAGAGGACCGGCATGGGGCGGTAGCCCGACACTTGCCGCGCCTCACGCACCATGGCGGCGATGCGCGCGGGGTCCTTCACCCCGTTGCCGTGCATGAGCAGGAAATCCGAGGCGCGCACCACGTTCTCGCGCGGCACCGCGCCGCCGCCGTAGCTGGTGCTCACCAGCAGCCGCCGCCCGCCGCGCCGCCGGGCCTTCACCCGCCCGATCAGCTCGTGGACGCGGTCCGGCTTAAGGATGGCGTGATCGTAGGCCCGCACGTCGCACTCGTTGTTGACCTCGATCAGGACGTTGGTGTAGCCGCGCTCGAGCACCCAATCCACGGCGTGGTCCAGCGCCCGGATGACGGCCGCCTCGTCCCGCACCCGCTGGTCCTGGCCGAAGTAGAAGATCCCCAGGATCACAACCATGCCCAGCTCGTCCGAGCGACTCAGGATGCGCTCCAATCGCGCCATGTACTCCGGCCGCAGTTCACCGGCCTCAGTGATGCCCGAGTTGTGCCAGGGCTGCGCTTTCGAGTAGCCTTCGGGGCTGCCGCCTTGCAGGTTGATGGTGAAGGCCAGCAACCCGTGGCGGCGCCACTCCGCCATGGCGGCGATGAACTCACGGGTGTTGCGCTCCGCGTCCCAGCGCCCGGTGTCGGGATAGGCCCAGCGGGACCGCGTCTCCGGGTTGAGATCGTCGAAGATGCCCTGCACCATTCGCGAGTTCAGCAGCAGGCCCTCGATGCGGCGGCCCTGCCAGACACGGCCCTGGTAGGTCGGCCGTCCGTTGATCAGGAACTTGTCGGCATCGATCGAGACGGCGGTCTTGCGCGCGGGGGCGGCTTTCGCTTCGGCCAGCCCGGCCAGCGCTATCGAGAACTCACGGCGGGAGAGTGGGGTGCTCATGCGACCAGTGACTGTATCAGGTCAACCTGGTGCCCGGGGCGGGAGTTGAACCCGCACGGGAGTTGCCCCCCAAAGGATTTTAAGTCCTTTGCGTCTGCCAGTTTCGCCACCCGGGCACACGGCAACTCTTCTGCCAGTGTAGCGAAAATCAGGCGCCCGGCAGGTTACAATGGAGACCTGTTGTGGTAGTAGACGACTTGTTGGAACTGCTGGCGCCCCGGGCCGAAAGGCGCACCGTATCCGAGGTGTGCGTGGGGCTGGCCTACACCGCGGTGCGGCTGGATGACGGGCGCTGCGGGGTGGCCTTCACCTTCCACGAGGACGTGTGCGAGGGCTGCACGGTAGTCAAGGAGGCCGGCACCCTGGCGGGACGCCCCGCCCTGGAGCTGGCCGGATGGGTCAAGACGCTGGACGCGACCAGCATCGCTCTCGGCGTGGCGACGCTCAATGCCCTGGCGGACCCGCCCGCCAGCGCCACCGAGGCGGACTTCACCGAGCTAATCCCGGTGGGGCCGGAGGACGTAGTCGGCATGGTGGGCTACTTCGCCCCGCTGGTGGGCATGCTGCGGGAACGCGCCGCGCGGCTGCACATCTTCGAGCGGCGGCCGCGCGAGCAGGGAGATGAGCACCCCGACTGGACGGCGCCGCTGCTGCTGCCGGAGTGCGACGTGGTCATCATCTCGGGGACCGCAGTCATCAACCGCACGATTGACGGGTTGCTCGCGCACACGGCCAAGGCGCGCGAGGTGGCGGTGCTGGGCCCCTCCACGCCGCTGGCGCCGGAGGTGTTCGCCGGCCGGGGCGTCACCCTGCTCGGAGGAGTGCAGGTGACCGACGCGGAGCGCGTGCTCCGCGTGGTCAGCGAGGGCGGCGGGACGCGGCGGTTCGGAAGCGCGGTGCGCAAGCTGTGCGTGCGGCTGTGATAGCGCGATGGTGGTTCACCGCCGCTCTGGCGGCGCTGGCCTGCCTGGCCCAGGAGCCGGCCGCTCCTTTCGTCGAATGGCTGAGTGAGGTGCAGCGCCTCGAAGCGCAACACCGGGCCGGCCGCGGGGATATGCTTGAGGAAGCGCGGGCGCTTTCGAGCGCCGTCTCGCGGTGGCTGCTTCAGAACCCAGGCATGCGCACCCCTCCGTCGAGGACCCCTCCGGACGAGCTGCACGACTTGCGGGAATGGATCGAGCAACTGATCCGCCTGAACCCATCAGGCCCGTTCCACCTGGGCCGCATCGAGGTGCGCGTCACCGCGGAAGCCCCCGCCGTGCCCGGCGCGTACGTAGTCAGCGGCGGTGAGATCGCCGCGCACAACCTGGCGACCCTTACCAGCGCGCTCAGCCTGGCGCCGGGCATCACTATCACGCGCGTGGGCGCGCGCAACGAAGGGGTGGTGTACCTGCGCGGTTTCGACATGCGGCAGACGCCGGTCTACTTCGACGGCATGCCGGTCTCCGTCCCCTTCGACGGCTACGCCGACCTGGACCGGTTCCTGACGCACGATGTAGCCGAAGTCCATATTGCCCGGGGCTTCAGCTCGACGCTGTACGGGCCGAACACGTTGGGCGGCGCCATAAACCTGGTCTCGCGCCAGCCGGTCGAGAAGGTGCACGGGGATGTCGAGACGGGCTACGAGTCGGGGCGGGCCTTTCACGGGCTGGCCAGCCTGGGCGCGCGGATGAGGAAGTTCTACATCCAGTCGAGCGGCGGCTGGCTGGAGCGGGATTTCTTTCCACTGCCGGGCGCATTCCAGTCCAGCGCCCTCCAGCCGGGGCGTCGCCGGAGCAACTCCGACCGCCGCGATGGCCGCGGGCATTTCAAGCTGGGGATCACGCCCCGCGCCGGCGACGAGTACGCCTTCGGGTACCTGAAACAGAACGCCCGCAAGGGCCAGCCGCCCTATGCCGGCGGCGACGCCAGCGTGCGCATACGCTACTGGCGCTGGCCCGAGTGGGGCAAAGACAGTTTTTATCACATAGCCAACAAGACGCTCGGCCCGGCCGCCCACTTGCGCCTGCGCCTCTACTACGACACCTTCCACAACCGCCTGGACAGCTTTGACGACGCCCGCTACTCGACCCAAACCCGCTCCACCTCCTTCATCAGCCTGCACGACGATCACTCCTGGGGCGGCCGGCTGGAATTCGCCACCAGCGCCCCGGCCCGGCACCTGCTGAAGACCTCATTGGCCCTCAAGGACGACACGCACCGGGAGCACAATCTGGGCGAGCCGCAACGCCGCTTCCGCGCGCGCACCCTCTCGATGGGGCTCGAGGACAGCATACGGCTGGGGAGCCAGACCCAGGCGCTGCTGGGTTTCAGCGCCGACCGCATGGACGTGCTTCAGGCCCAGAACTTCCAGCAAGGAGTGGTCTCGCCGTTTCCCACCGGAGGACTGTGGGCGCTGAACCCGCAGGCGGGCCTGGTGCACACTCTCTCGGAAGCGGACCGCCTGCGCCTCACCTTCGCGCGCAAGACCCGGCTGCCCACCTTGAAGGATCGCTATTCCTACCGCATCGGCCGCTCGCTGCCGAACCCGGACCTGGAAGCCGAGCAGGCCAGACACCTCGAGGCCGGCTATTCGCGAAGCGTGGGCGCGGGGACGCTGCTGGACGCGGCGGTCTTCTACGCGGCCATCTCCGGGCTGCTTCAGGAGTTCGCCGTGGGGCCGCAATTGTTCCAGTACCGCAATCTGGGCCGGGTCACGCACGCCGGTTTCGAGCTGGCGGCCAGGACGGGCCGGCTGCGCCCCGCCACGCTCCACGCGCACTACACCTATCTGCACCGCAAGAACGTCTCGCTGCCGAGCATTCCTTTGATCCAGACACCTCGTCACACCGTCGCCGGCCAGGGCCTGGTCAGCCTGCGCGGCGGGGTGAGGCTGGCGGGCGACATTCGCCTCGAAGCCGGACGTTGGGATCTGAGCGAGTCCGGCCGCTACCTCAAGCTGGGGGGATTCGCGGTGGTGAGCGCCAACGCCACCTTCCCGCTGGAACGGCGGCTGGAGTTGCAGGCCGGCGCGCGCAACCTGACCGATCGCCACTACTACCTCGACGAAGGCTTTCCAGAGGAGGGCCGGAGCTTGTACCTGAATCTGCGGTACCGTTTCTAGTTGTGGCTTCCTCCGAACGCAGTGCGCCGCTTCCCGACCTGTGGCTGAAAGCAGCCGTGGTGGGCAGCCTGTGGGCCTCCGTCGAGATCATCGCGGGCAGCTTCCTGCATAACCTGCGGGTGCCGCTGGCGGGGAGCCTGCTGGCGGCCACCGGAGCGGGCCTGCTCACTGGCGCGCATCAGATCTGGCCGCAGCGGGGCCTGTTGTGGCGCGCCGGCCTGATTTGCGCCCTGATGAAGTCGATCTCGCCCACGGCGGTGGTGCTGGGGCCGATGATCGGCATCTTCGCCGAGAGCGTCCTGCTCGAAGCCGCCACCCGGCTGCTGGGCCGCACGACGCTCGGGTACGCCGTCGGAGGCGCACTGGCAGTGTCCTGGACGCTGGCGCAGAAGGTCGCCGGCTTCCTCATCACCTTCGGGCTGAACATCGTGGCGCTGTACGTGCGGCTGGTCGAGTTCGCCGCCAAGAGCCTGCGGGTGAGCTTCCTGGGGCCGTTGGAGGTGCTGGGTGCGCTGCTGGCGATCGACCTGCTGCTGGGCGTGGGCGTCGCGCTGGTCGCTGTGCGCACGGGCAGGAGAGTCGCCGCGACGGAGGGACTGCCCCTCGCTGGCGGGCCGAAGACGGAGCCGGCCTGGGAAGGGTTTAAGCTGGATGCCCGGCAGAGGTTCTCCGTGGCCCTGCTGCTCGTGAACTTGCTGGGAGTAGCGGCGGGGCTCCTGCTGCTGGATCGCCACCCGCTGTGGGCGGCGCTGTTGCTGGTGGCGGGGTTCACGCTGTGGGTCGGCCTGCGTTACCGCGGCGCGCTGCGCCGTTTCCGCAGGCCCCGGCTATGGATCGAGCTGGGCGCTCTGATGCTCCTCTCCGGCTTGCTGCTGGGCGCCAGCCAGAGCGGCGGCCGGTGGACCTGGAACGGGCTGCGCGAGGGGCTGGAGATGATCGTGCGGGCCTGGCTCATCATGACGGGCTTCGCGGCGATGAGCGTCGAGCTGCGCAACCCGCGCATCATTGAGTGGTTCACGCGCCGGCGCCTGCGGGGCTTCTCCGACGCGCTGGGCGTGGCCTTCGAGGCGCTGCCCGAGTTCGCCTCCGCGCTGGCTCAGCAGCGCCGCTTCGTGCGGCATCCGGCGGTGGCGCTCACTCAATTGCTGCGGCACGCCGACGCCTGGCTGGAGACTTATCAGCAACAGCGGGCGCCCCGGGTGGTGCTGCTGGCCGGGGAACCGGGTCAGGGCAAGACCAGCCTGGCGGCGGAGGTGGCGCGGCAAGTGCAGGAGCGCGGGCTGGTCGTGGGAGGCGTGCTGGCGCCCGGCTTGTGGCGCGATGGCGAGCGCTGGGGCTTCGACGTGGTGGACCTGCTGGACGGCCGCAGCGAGCCGCTCTGCCGCCGTGACGCTCCCCTCGAAGCCGTCGCCGCCGGCCCGTTTCACTTCCTTGCGGAAGGACTGCGGTTCGGGCGCGAGGCGCTCTCGCTGGAGCGGCTCGAGCAGGCGGGGGCAGATCTGGTCATCGTGGACGAAGTGGGTCCGCTGGAGCTGAGCGCCGAAGGCTGGGCGGAGCCGCTGGAAGTGTTGGTCGAGCGGTGGTCCGGTCCCATGCTGTGGGTGGTGCGCCGCGGCCTGGTCCGCGAGGTGGCGGCCCGCTGGCTGAGAACGCCGCCAGTGGTCGTGGACGTCGGGCAGGCGGATGCCTCCGCAGTGGCGGAGCTGCTGGCCGTGCGCGCAGTTGACGCCGCCGCCGGGCAGCCGATACAGTAGTAGAAGTGCGGCGGCAGAGGCCGCCGCAAGGGTCCCCATCGTCTAGCCCGGCCTAGGACATCGCCCTTTCACGGCGGTAACGGGGGTTCGAATCCCCCTGGGGACGCCACCCAAAACCCTTATTCCTCATTGGGTTACCGTGGTCTGACCCCCCGAATTTGTGCAGATTTGTGCTGGAAACTTCGCCGGAGCGGTTTCGGTCATGATCTTGTCCCACGTGGCGGCAACGTCCTGATCGGTGTCCGGGAGGGCGTGAGCGTAAATCTTCGCGGTCGTGTAGGGGTCCCGATGGCCGAGCCGTTTCGAGACGTTGGCGACGGGGACTCCCGCATGGAGAAGGGTCGAGGCGTGGGTGTGCCGGAGGGCGTGGAGGCCCACGCCCTTGAGGCCGGCGCGGCGGGCGATATCGCACGCAGTCCAGCTTACCGAGTCAGGCTTGCGAAACTGGCCCTGGATATCCCCGAAGATGAGATCGAGGTCCGTCCGGTAGTCGGGGCCGAATAGCGAGCGGTTCTGTTCCTGGGCTTCACGGTGGAGCTTCAGATACTCCATCAGTGACAACGGAATCGAAACGACGCGGGCCTGCCTGGTCTTGGTGGGCTTGATTCCGACCTGGCCCTTGGCCTGGTAGAGCGAGCGTTCGATGCGGACCTTGTTCGTGGTGAAGTCGATGTCGGCCCAGCGCAACGCGAGCAGTTCCCCACGCCTGGCGCCGATGGCCGCCCCGAGCCGGATGAGCAAGTCAATCCAGGAGCCGGCGGCGGCGGCCTGATAGGCGGCGAGCTGTTCCGGGTTGAGGACGACCGCTTCTTTCTGATCGAGCCGCGGCAGATCGCATCCATCGGCGGGGTTGAACGGAATGAGCTTCGTCTTGACGGCGCGCTTGAGGGCCACATGTAGAACGCCGTGAACTTCGCGGATCGTCTTTGGCCCGAGGTTCTTTTCGGCCAGCTTGACATAGAGATCGTCAAGCATGAACGTGCTGACGTCCTTGAGCGGGACGGATCCGAGCGCCTGCATCGCGTGCGCTGCCAGCGAGACATACCGCGTGGCGGTTGTGGGTTCCAAGGGCTTGGCCTTGGTGTGATAGGGCAGCCAGTGGTCAAGGTACTCCCGGAGCGTCGCCGTCGTGGTGACGGGCCGACCGGCCCGCAGTTCCTTCAGCTTCTCGCGGAGCGCGTCGGAGGCTTCCCGCTGTAGCTTGAATCCGCTCGCCGAGATTCGGATGGGCCGGCCGTCGGCGCCCCGTCCGATTTCGGCTTGATAGCGCCACGAAACGCGGCCATTGGCCGCCGTGGTCTTGAAGACGGAGCAGCCTTTCATACCCAAGCTCCTTTGTCTAGGTCTTCCTTCAAGTCACGGGCTTCGGCTTCCAAGAGTTCGAAGTCATCGGCGCGGTACCCTAGTACCTTCTGGCCCGTGCGGAAGCGTTCGGCGATGGGCTTGAAGTTCTCCAAGAGCAGGCGGGCGGCCTTGAACCATCGGCGCCGAACCTCTGGAACATGCCGGTTGCGCATGGTGAGAAAGAGAAAGTCGGTCCACCCCGATTCTTCCAAGCTGCGCGGAATGCGCTCCGCGCGCATGTTCAGTTCATCGGCCATCGCTCGGGCGAAGCTATCGGCGTACTCCGGCAGCTTGTGCTGAACCGCGAGTTGCCAGAAGCGCGCGAGTTCGACTCCGCGCGGCGCGCGCGTCAATTCGTACCGGACCACGGTTGAGATTGCCAACCCGAGGCGCTGGGCGAAGGACTGCTGGGTGTCCCCGAGGGCTTGGCGAAGCCCGCGGACCGCCTGCCTGATTGCATCTTGCTGTTCAGTGCTCATGCTTGACTTCTCCTCTCGGATAAGCTATAGTGGACTTGTCAGAGGTGATTATGCCACAAGGACAAAAGGAAGTCAAGACACAAACGCATCAGATGGACGAGAAAACGCACCCGGCGGCCATGACTCCCGACCAGGCCCACGAGCTGCTGGGCGGGCGCACTGTCATCAGCAGGGCCAGCTTTTACATGGGAATACACCGGGGGCAGATCCCTGCGGTGAGGATCGGCCGGCGGTTGCTGATTCCGCGCGCGCGCTTCATGGCCTGGCTGGAGGCCGCATTCGAGGGTGCCGGATTCCAACCCGGCGACACCAGCAAGCAAATCGGACACCGGCTGCCGGCGCGGGGCTGACACGTGAAGGCTGAGACCATGGCCCGCGCGCTTGCTGGCCGGCGTTGCGGCAAAGGCTGGGTGGCGAGATGCCCTGCGCATGAGGACCGCAACCCCAGTTTGTCTCTCGCGGACGGCGAGGGCGGCAACGTGCTGGTGCATTGCTTCGGCGGTTGCGAGCAGGCGCGCGTCATTGATGCGCTGCGCATGAAGGGGCTATGGCCCGAGCGCGAGCGGCCGGCGTGGACGGCAGCGCAACGGCGCGACTACGCGAGGGCGCGGCGGGAGGCCAAGCCCCTTGCGCAAGCGGCCTTGTGGTGGTGGCGAGCGCGGTTGTCGGAGCTCGAAGACCTGAAACGAGAATGTTTCCACGCGGGCGGGGTGGACCTCGACCGCCTCATCGTGGTGGCGCCGGCATTGCTTCGCCTCCAGAATCTCTCCGCCGATGGCATCGTCGTCGAGTACCTGCGCGCCCGAGATGCAGACCCGCACGCGGCGCGCGGGCTGGTGCGGATCGGGCAGGCTTGGGAACGCGCCTGCAAGGCCGTCATTCTGGCGTGCTTGACGAAACGCGAGGCGCCGCATGCAGCCTAACCTCGCGGCGGTCGAACACGCGGCGCCGCGCGTCCTGGCGGCGCACCCCGAGGCGCCGATCGACAAAGTTATCCGCACCTTCCGGGAGTGGTTATACCTGCCGGATGTTGGGGCGGTGGAAGTCCTACTCGGAGCGGTGGCCGCTAACCGGATGGACGGAGATCCTCTCTGGCTGATGTTCGTGGGGCCGCCGGGGTCGGGAAAGACGGAAGTCCTACAGAGCATTACCGGCCTGCCGAACGTGCATCCCGTTGGGACTCTCACGGAGGCGGCCCTGTTGAGCGGGACACCGGGACGGGAGCGGGCGCGCGATGCCAAGGGCGGGCTGCTGCGGGTGATCGGATCGACGGGCCTGATCTTGTGCAAGGATTTCACGACCGTGCTGTCTATGCATCGGGAGACGCGCGCCTGCCTGCTGGCAGCGCTAAGGGAGATATACGACGGTTCGTGGACCCGCCACGTGGGCGCGGACGGCGGGCGGATTCTCCATTGGGCGGGGCGCGTGGCACTTATCGCGGGCGTAACTCCCGTGGTGGATTCTCACCATGCAGTCATCAGTGCGATGGGAGAACGGTTTTTACTGCATCGGATGCCGCGCTGCGACCGCAGACAGCAGGCGGGCCGGGCCATGTGGCACACGGGCCAAGAGCGCAACATGCGGCGCGAACTGAGTGAGGCGGTGAAGGAACTGTTCGCGTCTCTTGTTCTCCCTCCGGTCAAGATGCCCGAGGGTGGGTTGAAGGATCGAATCATCGGCTTGGCGTGTCTAGCAGCACAGGGCCGGAGCGCCGTCGAACGTGATAGCCACACCCGCGAGGTGGAGTTGATCCCGGAGTCCGAGGCCCCTGGGCGCCTCGCCATCGGGCTGGCGCGACTGTACGGGGGAATGCGGGCCATCGGGATAGCGCACGCGGAGGCGTGGCGGCTGACCGCGAAGGTGGGCCTGGACTGCCTGCCTGCTGTGCGGCGTGCCGTCCTCGAAACGCTGCTGGCGGCCATCGGCCCAATGGACACCCCGGAGGTTGCGGCTGCTGTTCGATACCCAACTACGACGGCGCGACGCGCTCTGGAAGACCTCGCGGGGCATGGCCTAATCGAACGCGAACCCGGCGGCGGGCGCAAGCCGGATTCCTGGGGCGTCACACCGGAAACGCGGGAACTGGTTGAAAACGCGGGGCTTACGCTTCCCGAGCGCGGCGGACTTTGTGTTCCCGAAATGTCGCTATATACCACCCCCACACTTGATGATGACATTTCGGGAACGCAAACTCCCATCGAAGACTGGGACTGCCTGGGGGTATCGTGACGCGGCGCCGTCCACCACCGGCGGGGCCGGGGAGCTGCTACCGGCTGCCCAATAGGCCCGCGTTCAGGAAGTGCTGCGACTGCGGTAGCAGCCCGGACGTGATCCACCTTCCGTTTGGGCTGGCCGGGCGGTGGTGTAGTGTCTGCTGCCCGTCCTGCAACCCGCGGCGGGCGGAGGGGCGGGGGGATGCGTGAAGCTGGCCGGCGCGCGCGTGTTGAGCTTGGACGCCTTCGCCGTCGAGCCGATGGCGGGCAGCATTGCCAGCACCACCGTGACCAACTGGCCCGAGCTGCTACGGCAAGTGGGGTTTGACTCGCAGGAAGTCGCGCTGGTCATCATCAACCGCATCGAAGGTGTGCCGCGCGCCGAGCTTCCGGCGCGCTTGGGTTGGCCGGCGCGGGTGGTGGAGGCTGTCAGGCGGCGGGTGTCGCGCAAGTTGCAGCGGCTACAGCCGGTTGATGCCGAGCGCCCAGTCACGCTATCGAGGGCGGCGCTGATCGGGAAGACGCGCGCCTGCGATCCCTCCGGGGCCGCGGTGGTGGTCCGCTTCCCCACTGGTGGGATCGCCTGGCAATTTCGGGATGGACCGTAGGGGACAAGGTTTATTTGCTTTGTTTGAAACAGGATGCGGACTTTTTGTTTCGGAATGTCCCCCGGGGTGGCGGTTTGGGACAGAGTTACAGGGGATCAGGTGATCCCCCGGCATGTCCAGGCGGGCGGCTGACCCGGCTGCCCGCCACGGCGCGAGTCCTTGCGTTGTTTGCTAGTTATCGTTGACCGGTCGGTCAACGATTTTCAAGGGCTTGCGGGTCCTGCCCGGCGACTTTCGCGGGGCGGTGGTTTGATCGCGCGAAGCCGCTAGTCGAGGGGTCCGGGAGATTGTGCAACGTCTGTGCAACGCGGAGGTGAAACTGATATGGCAGCGAGCAAGGCAGGCGACCGGATGACACCGGCGGGTTACGCACGGGCGCGCGGTCTCAACCGCAGCACGGTAAGCAGGCAGATCCGGGCGGGCGTGATCACCCTGGACCCGGACGGGCGCCTGGACCCGGCGGCGGCGGACGGGGCGCGGGCCGCGAATCTTGACCCGACTCGCGGCGGCAAGCGGAAGGCGGAGGCATCGCCGGAGCGCGTGCGGGCCGAGGCCGAGAGCGCCGGGCGGACGGCGCAGCGGCTACCCGCTGGTGCGAGTTTGGCGACGGCGCGGCGGGAGCGAGAAATTCTGAAGGCCAAACGCGAGGGCCTGGCGCTGGAGCGCGAGGCGAAGGCGCTGGTGGCCGTCCAGGAAGTGAGGGACGCGCTGGACGCGCTATTCGTGCGATTCAGGACGCGCGCCCTTGCCATTCCGCCCCGGATCGCGGAACGGCTGGCGGCGGAGTCGAGGCCGGCGGCTTGCCATGAGATCCTGCTGAACGAGATCGAGCGGGCGTTAAACGAGCTGGCGAAGCCGGCGGAGCTGGGAGGTGCGAGGTGAAGCAGCACGCGAAGTTGGAGTTGCTGGCGGAGCCGCTGGCGCTTCGAGTTACCGGCAGCGACGGCAAGTCATCGACCTGGCCATTGGATCCGGGGCAAGCGGTGGACACAGGCACTGCGTTGGTGGTTGCCGCGCGGGCGGTGCAAGAACGGAGGAAAACTATGACCGGCATTGAACATGCAGGGCGCTGGAGCGACGGAATTTTCCGGACCCTTGGCGAGCAATTGGCCTGCGTCGTCAGGGCCGATGAGGACGGCGTCATCGATCCGAGGCTGAACCGGGTGGCGCTGGCCAGCGGACTCCACGAGGGCGTCGGAAGCGAGGGCGGCTTCCTGGTGCAGACCGACTTCAGCAACCAGTTGCTAGGGGCGGCGATGGAGTCTTCCTTGCTCGTCCCGCGCTGTACGAGAATCCCCATCAGCAATTCATCGAACAGCGTGAAAGTGCCGGTGGTGAACGAGACCTCCCGCGCCGACGGGTCGCG
>VFZS01000037.1 GCA_016871095.1 Acidobacteriota bacterium | reverse complement strand
ACGTCGGCGCGGCCGCTGGAGAAGGTCGCCTGCGGCAGATCGATCCAGAACAGCACCGCCTCGCCGTCCAGGTCCTGTTCGGCCTGAAGCTCGAAGCGGATCTCGAGCGCGTCGGGATCCTGCCGGATGACCTGGCGGAAGCGGGCGGCGGCCCTGCCGGCTTCGACTTCGAGAGGCCCGCTCCAGGTGCGGGCGTCGGGATCGGCGCGGAGGCTGGTGCGGTCCGCCGGTCCGATGGGGACCAGGCGCGCCCACCCGCGCGTGGCCAGGCCGGCGTTGGCAGCGACGGCCAGCTCCTCGCCCGAGTAGATCATCGCCGTCAGCCGGCCCAGGCTGTCGAACGCCGCTATCTCGGCGGCGGGCAAAGCGGACACCAGCGCCAGCAGGCCGGCCGCCAGGTTCAG
Organism: Acidobacteriota bacterium; assembly: GCA_016871095.1. Lineage (GTDB taxonomy): Bacteria > Acidobacteriota > Terriglobia > Bryobacterales > Bryobacteraceae > VFZS01. The sequence goes on along the minus strand of VFZS01000037.1, from coordinate 16,442 downwards.
GACGCGCATCCCCCCAGTGTAGCTGGAGGGCGCTGGTCAGAAGGTCACGCGCAGGCCGAGCTGAATGCGCCGCGCCGCCAACGCATTCGTGATGCGGCCGAACAAAGCGTTAGTGTTCACGCCCTGGCGGTTGGGCGAAAAGCTGGCGTTGGGATTGGTGTGGTTGACGTGGTTGAAGGCGTTGAAGGCCTCGGCCCGGAACTCCATCTGCATGCGCTCCTTCAGGCGGAAGTTCTTGAACGCCGACAGGGCCACGTCCACCATGGCCGGCCCGCGCGTGTTGGGCAGCGTGCGCGGCGCGTTGCCGATCACCCAGTCGGCCGGGTTGCGGAAGGCGTCCGTATCGAACCAGCGGGTCACGGTGCGCTGAGAGCCCGGCACAGCGGGGTCCCGGATCACATCCGGGAAGTTTATTCCGGTGAAGTTGTTGGAGCCGCGCACCAGCAGCGGCGTGCCGCTCTCGAGGGTGGTGATAGTGTTGATCTGCCAGCCCCCGAGCACCTGCTCCGCCACGCCCCGCGTGCCGCTCAGGAAGGGCTTGCCAGCGCCCAAGGGCAGCTCGTAGACCGCGCTGGCGACCAGGCGGTGAGTCACGTCGTTCTGGTCGATGGCCCGCTCCAGCCTCCGGTTGAAGCGGCCTACGCGAAACTCGCCCGGCGTGCCGCTGCTGCCCGCGGTGGAAAAGGAATCGTTGATCAGCTTGCTGTCGGTGTAGGCGACGAGGGCGCTGAGGCCCTGGGAAAACCGCCGTTCGATGGTCACCTGCAAAGAGTGGTAGATGCTCGAGGAGCCGTGGTTGGCGTAAGTGCTGACGCTGGTGTAGTCCGGGTACGGCAGCAGCAACTGCGAGCGCGCCACCGTCGCGGCCGAGAGCGCGCCGCTCGGAATCTGGCCGAAGAAGGGGTTGGACACGCGGTCCTGCAACTGTAGCCCCAGAGCGAAGTGAGCCGGATCGAGCTGGTTGAGGTTGTAGTTGCCGCCGAACAGCTTGGTCCCCTTGTTGCCGGCGTAGCTCGCGGATGCCACCCAGCGGCCGGGCAGCTCGCGCTGGAGGGTGAAATTCCACTGCTGCAAGTACGGGACGGGGGCGTTGCGATCCTGGTAGCGCACGCCCTGGCCGCGAAAGGCCGAAGGCCCGCCCGCGGGCCCTTGCGCGACCACCAGGGACGCGGGCCCCTGGCTGAACTGGAATGCCTTGAACGGTCCGGCGCCGGGCGCCACGAAGGGAGTGACCGCCGAGAAACCATAGGCGTTTGAGTCATCGCCCTGGGTGTCGCCGGATTCCACCAGCAGATAGACCAGGCCATAGCCGGCGCGGATGGCCGTCTTGCCGTCGCCCGTCAGGTCGTAGGCGAAGCCCAGGCGCGGCCCGAAGTTGTTGTAGTCCCGATCCACAAAATACCGCGGCGCATTTACTCCAGAGTAAGTCAGCAGCCCCGGCATCTTAGTCTCCGGATTACTCACGAAGGGATCGAAATTGGAGTGCCGGTTGTGTCGCTCCACCGGTTCGGACGCCAGGTCGTAACGCAATCCTAAGTTCAACGTTAGCCGCGGGGTGACCTTGAAGTCATCCTGGATGTAAATGGCGTTCGACCAGGAGTGGAAGGAGAAGGAGGGTAGAAACTCCTGGCTGCCGCCCGACACCTCGCCCAGCAGGAAGGTCGCCATCCCCACGCCGGTGCCGGCCGGGCGTTGCGGATCGCCGGTCAGGCCTCCGGAGAAGGAGAAGGCGCCCGAGATGTACCCGAAGCGCCGCCAGTTGAGCCGGAACCAGCGCTGATCGACGCCCGCCTTGATCTGGTGGCGGCCCTTCACCCAGGTCATGCTGTCGGCCAGTTGCAGGGTGTTCTGCGCGCGGATTCCCGCTGCAAACGAGGAAGCGCCCAGAGAGAGCATTCCGCCGATGTCCACCCACGGAAAAAGGTCGCGGGGGATGATCTTGGGCATGCCCAGCTTCTCCGGCCAGTCCTGGCCAAAGCTGGGATGCAGGAAGGGCAGGTTCTGGCGGGTGAAGTTGGCCTTGAACTCGTTGATCAGGCTGGGCGAGAAGACATGGGTCTCGGTCAGGATCACGTTGTGGTTGTCGCGCTGGTCGCGGCGGGCGAAGGTCTCCGGATCGGCCGGCCCCAGACCCAGTCCTGAGCCTTGCCGGGTGTTACGGGTCACCGAGTAGCGGCCGAAGATGCTGTCGCTCTCCGAGAAGCGATGATCCAGGCGGAGATTGGTGACCCCCTGGTTAACCGGCGTGGAGGCCAGCGAGAGGAAGTTCAGCGCGTTGGTCAGCCGGTCCTCCGGTTCCACGTTGGGTCTGGGCATGAACTCGAGAACCTTCAAGGACAGCGCGTCCATGCGGTTCCTGGGGACCACATTGCGCGGCAGCGGGTCACGCACGAACCCGCTGCCCGCCGGATTGGCCCGGGTGGTGGCGGGGTCGAACAGGGGAATCAGGTTGCCCCGGCCGTCGAAGGTGGTGGACAAATCGCCCTCGCGCTGGGCCGGCGTGGGGACGGTCCGCTTCTGCAACGAGGAGGTCCGGTGCCGCCATTGCTCGTAGCCGAAGAAGAAGAAGGTGCGGTTCTTGCCGTTGTAGGTCTTGGGGACCCACACCGGGCCGCCCACGGTCCCGCCGAACTGGTGATAGCGCAGCACCGGCTTGATGCGCCCGCTGAGCGGGTCGCGCTGCGTGGCGAAGGCATGGCGCGCGTCCAGCGCGTCGTTGCGGAAGAACTCGTAGAGCGACCCGCGGAATTCGTTGGTGCCCGCCTTGGTGGCCACGTTGATCACCCCGCCCGAGGTCTGGCCGAACTCCGCCTTCATGGCGTTGGTCTCGACCTTGAATTCCTCGACCGCGTCGGTCATGGGCACCACCGCGATCTCGTTGTGTACGGGCACGGTGTTCATGCCGCCGTCGATGAAAAACTGGTTGCCGTAGATGGGCCCGCCGTTGAAGGTGATCTGCGAGAAGCCCTGGTTGGTGATCTCGCCGAAGCCGTCGGTGTCGCGGCTGATGGGCCGCACCCCGGCCACCAGCTTCACCAGGTTGAAGACGTGTCGGCCGTTCAGGGGCAGCTCCTCGATGCGCTGCCGCTCCACCACCGTGCCCAGCGTGGCCTCCTCGGTGCGCACGCGCGAGACCTCGCCGGAGACGGTGACGGTCTCCGACAGCGCCCCCAGCTCCAGCCGGACGTCCAGCCGCAGGCGCTGGGACACTTCCAGTACCACGTCGGTGCGCCGGAAGGTCCGGAAGCCCTGGGCCGTGGCGGAAACCTCGTAGCGGCCCACCGGCAGGTTGGGAATCACATAGGTGCCGTCTTCGGAACTGACGGCCCGGTACGGGATAGCGGTCCCTACGTTCAGAGCGGTCACCTCGGCGCCCGGCACGCGAGCCTGCTGGACGTCCGTGATGGTCCCGGTGATGGTGCCCAGCGGCGACTGCGCCCATGACAAGACCGCCGCCATCGCAGACACCAGGAACAGCCTTCCAAGAATCGTCATGCTACACCCCTTTGAGCAAGGTGCTCATCCCACCTGTTAACTCAACGTCGCGGTCCCCGTCAAGCCCGCCCCGCGCGGCTGGCTTGGCGCCGGCGGCTACCTGCGGTATAGTGACCCCGATGGAGGTGTTGCTATGCGTCGCATCTTCGGCCTGTGCTTGCTGATCGCGGTGGAAGCCGCCGCGCAGACCATCACCGGAACGATCATCGGTTCAGTCAAGGATCCCAGCGGGCTGGCGGTGGCTGGCGCTTCGGTCACCCTGACGCAGGCCGCCACCGGTGGGCAGCGGCAAGCCCGCACCAACGAGCAGGGCGATTTCGTCTTCAGCAGCCTGCAACCGGGCGAGTACAGTGTGGCGGTGGTGTCCACGGGCTTCAAGAGATACGAGAAGCGCGCGGTGGTGCTGTCGGCTTCCGAGACGCTGCCGGTCGGCGACCTGACGCTGGAGGTGGGCGCGGTGGCCGAGACCGTGACGGTGACGGCTCAGGGCGCCGTGGTGCAGACGGCCAGCGCGGAGCGCTCCGGACTGGTCACCGGCAGCCAGGTGGAGAACCTGCTGATCAAGGGACGCAACGTCCACGCGCTGTTGCAGCTCCTGCCGGGGGTGGTGGATCTCGCCGACGACGATTCCCCTAATCGCAATTTCAATATCTACGTGCAGGGCAACCGCCGCAACACCAACGCGTTCATGCTGGACGGCATGTCGCTGAATGCCATCGGCAACAACTTCAACGTGCTGGTGGGCGTCAGCCAGGACGCCGTGGCCGAGGTCAAGATCCTGCTGACCAACTACCAGGCCGAGTTCGGCCGCATGTCGGGCGCTAACGTCCAGATCGTCACCAAGTCGGGCACCCGCGAACTCCACGGCCTGGGCTCCTACTTCAAGCGCCACGAGCAGTTCAACGCCAACAACTTCTTCAGCAACCGTCTGGGAGTGGAAAAGCCGCGCTACCGCTTCAACACCTGGAACTACAACCTGGGCGGCCCGGTCTACATCCCCGGCAAGTTCAACCGCGACCGCGACAAGCTCTTCTTCTTCTGGGCCCAGGAGTACTGGCCTCAGAAAATCAGCCGGCCGGTAGGGCAGTTGACGGTCCCCACAGAACTGGAACGGGCCGGGGATTTCTCTCAGTCCCTGGACCTGAACAACCGGCTGATCACAGTGACGGATCCCACCACCGCCAGGGCCTTCCCGGACAACCGCGTACCCGCGAGCCGCATCGACGCCAGCGGGCAGGCGCTGCTCAAGGTCTTTCCGGCGCCCAACTTCTTTGACCGCGGCCTCTCGGCCGGCCGCTATAACTACGTCTTCCAAACGGACAACAAGACTCCGCAGCGGACCGAAACGCTCAAGCTGGACTACCACCTCAACTCCAACAACCTGCTGTTCGGCAACTACACGGCCTACTCGGACGTGCAGGAAGGGGCCATCGGGATCCCCTCTTCGGGCGGCACCAACTGGCCACAGATGCGCAAGACCTTCAACAACCAGGGCAAGGCCTTCATCGGGCGCTACCAACGCATCTTCTCCCCCACGCTGATCAACGAGCTGAGCGTGGGCTTCATTCACCGCCCCGCCGACGATGTGGTCAACGAAGAGGAGGTGCGCCGCAACCAGCGCGACACGGTGGGGTTCAAGGTGGGCCAGTTCAGCCCCGACGCCAACCCCTTGAAGATGATTCCCAACGCCACCTATGGCGGGGTCACCAGCGCGGCCAACCTGACCATCGAGGGGCGTTTCCCCCTGCGCACCACGCACGATTCGATCACCGTCACCAACAACCTGACCAAGACCCTCGGCGCGCACACCATCAAGGGGGGAATCTACCTGGACCGCATCTGGCGCAACGCCTCCAACGCCGTCAACTTCAACGGCAGTTTCGATTTCGGGCGCAACGTCAACAACCCGCTGGACACCGGTTACGCCTATTCGAACGGCGTGCTGGGGATCTTCAACTCTTACACCGAGGCCTCCAGCCGGCCCTATCTGCACTTCCGGGTGAGCAACATCGAGTGGTTCCTCCAGGACAACTGGAGAGCGGCCCGCCGCCTGACCCTCGACTACGGCCTGCGCTTCGCCCTGGTGCTGCCGCTGTTCGAGCAGGACAACCTGGTTTCCGGATTCGTGCCGGACCGCTTCAGCGCGGCGCGGCAGGTGCGGCTGATCGAGCCCGGGCTGGTGAGCAACCGCCGGGTGGGTGTGCATCCGGTGACCAGGGAGGTCTATCCGGCCGCCCTGATAGGGGCCATCGCGCCCGGAACCGGAGATGTAAACAACGGTCTGGTGACGACCAGCCAGGATCGCAACTACCCGCGCTCGCTGATCGAGAGCCGCGGCGTGCACTACGGGCCGCGGCTGGGCTTCGCCTATGATGTGTTCGGCAGCGGCCGCACGGCGGTGCGCGGCGGTTTCGGCATGTTCTACAACCGCCAGAACCTGGATGCCGCGCTCAATCCTTTCACCACCCAGGCGCCCCTGGTGCTGAACCCGGTGATTAACTTCGGGACCCTGACTACGCTGCTGTCCAGTTCCGGTCTGCTGTTCCCACAGAACGTGCTGGGCATCGACCGGAAAGCCATGGTGCCCACGGTGATGAACTTCAGCCTCTCCCTCCAGCAGAATGTGGGCCTCGGAACAGTGGTGGACGTGGGCTACGCCGGCTCGCTGGGACGCCACCTGATGTGGCAGCGCAACCTGAACGCGATTCCCTTCGGCGCAAACTTCGAGGCCAAGAATGCGGACCCGACCAACCCGCGCGTGCCGCTGCCCCAGGCCTTCCTGCGACCGCTGGTCGGGCACAACAACGTGAACTTCCGCGAGTGGGCCTCCTCGTCCAGCTACCACTCCCTTCAGGTCGCCGCCAACCGCCGCTTCGCGCGGGGCTGGCAGTTCGGGGCCTCCTGGACCTGGTCGAAGACCATGGATTTCAACGACAACGACACCGATGGGGTCAGCACACTGGTGCCCGTGCGGGTGTGGAACTACGGGCTGGCCTCCTTCGACCGCACCCACGTGGCCAAGATCAACTGGCTGTGGGACATCCCGCGCACGCCCTGGAAGAGCCTGCCGGTGAGACTGGCGCTGAACGACTGGCAGGTCTCCGGCATCGCCAGCTTCGTGAGCGGCGCCCCGCTCGGCATCGGCTACTCGACCACCACCTCGATCGACATCACAGGCTCGCCGACCGATGGGGCGCGCATCGTCGTCACCGGCAACCCCGTGCTGCCCAAGAGCGAGCGCACCTTCAGCCGGAACTTCCGCACGGAGGTCTTCCAGCTTCCCGAGAAGGGCGACCTCGGGAACGCGGCCAAGACCCTGATTCGCGGTCCGGGCGTGAACAACTGGGACGTGGCGGTCTTCAAGACCGTCCCCATCCGCGAGCCGATACGCCTGCAATTCCGGCTCGAGTTCTACAACGCCTTCAACCACACCCAGTTCAGCGCCCTGGACACCACGGCGCGCTTCGAACCCACGGGCAAGCAGGTCAATGCCCGCTTCGGAGAATACACGGCGGCGCGCAACCCGCGCCAGATCCAGTTGGCCCTGCGGTTCTACTTCTAATGAAGGCGGTCATGTCTCGACTGCTCCTCGCGCTGATGGCTGCGGTAGTGCTGGCCGCGCAGCCCGCGCCGCCGATCGCGCTCAACGCGGACTCCCCATTGCTGGCGGCGCTGCCATCGTTCACCGTGCGGCCCGGCGGCGCTACTTGCGTCTGGAGCGCCTACGATCGCGGCCGGGAATGGATGCTGGCCAGGGCCATAGAGGGCGGACGGCCCGCCCGTATCCGGCAGGTTTCCCCCGGTGAGGGCGTCTACTGCCAGCCGCGCGTGTTGGCGGCCGGCGCGGCGACATGGGCGTTCTGGACGCGGCAGTGGCGCGACAACTGGCAGGTTCTCGGCACGCACACGCAAGGCGGCGAGTGGGCGCCGGTGACCGTCCTGAGCGAACCCGGTGAGAACAGCATGGCGGCCGCGGCGGGCGTCTCCGGAACGTCCCTGGTGCTGGCCTTCGAGGCGCACGCCAAGCCGCAGCGGATCAAGGTGCGCGTGCACGACGGCGAGCGGTGGTCGCCAGCCGCCGCCATCTCGCGGCAGGATGTGCCTTCCTACCGGCCTGCCGTGGCGGTGACCGCCCGCGGTGAGGCCTGGGTGTTCTGGGACTCCTATCTGGAGACTGAGCGCGCCAACGCCGTGTTCGGACGCCGGGTGCTGCCTGCCGAGACGCCGGTCGAGCGGATCTCCCCGCCGGGACGAAGCTGCCTGAAGCCCGTGGCGCTGGAGGCGGCTCGCACCGGGCTGGCGGTGGCCTGGGTCGCCACCCAGGATGTCATTGGCGGCGAGGGCGTGCTGGACCACTGGGACACGATCCAGGTGGCCACGCGCGCGGGCGGCAAGTGGACCTCGGCCGGCGGCGAGGTGGATATCGCGTCGCTCCAGCACGGGCTGTTGTCGCGGATGGAGCCCGAGTTCATTTCGGTATGGGGCTATGCCGGACGGCGCAGGCACCCCATGTTGGCGGAGGAGGATGGTGCGCTGTGGCTGCTGTGGGAGCGACGCATTTCGCCCGATGGCCGGGCCCATGAGCCGGGCCAACTCTGCGGGAGGCGCTTTGACGGCGCGGCCTGGGGCGATCCGCTCATCCTGCACGAGGGCCTGGTCGAGTACGCGCTGGCGGAGAACCCCCGGGCGGAGCGCGGCTCGCTCCCGGTGATCGGCAAGGACATTCGTCACGTATTTCAAGCGCTCGCCGTTCCCTTGCGCGCCGGCCAGCGCATAGAGGACCGTCCCTGGCCGGGATGGAAGCCGGTCCAGTTGCCGCGCGATCCGGCTGCGCCGCGGCGCTCTATCGAGATCGGCGGCCGGCGGCACTTGCTCTACTGGGGCGACCTGCACGTACATAGCATCCTCACGCCGGATGCCGAGGGCGAGGTGGATGAGCTGATGCACTTCGCCCGCGACAAGGCGCGCCTGGACGTGGTCGTCATGCAGGAGAACGACTCGAACTCCTGGTCCAGGAAGGCGTTCGTGGATCGCCGGCTCAGCGCCTCCGAGTACGCGCTCTCGGTGTATTTCAGCCGGCGCTACACGGAGCCGGGCCGCTTTGTGGCGCTGCCGGGCTGGGAGTGGTCACAGCGCACCGCGGACGACGACCGGTCCAATCACCGCACGGTGCTCTTTGCCGGGGAGGATACGCCCATCGTCCGCCACACCGAGAACGGCGGCAACTTCGACGAGCTGTGCGATATGGTGGAAGCCGCCGGCGGAACCATGTTCACCCAGCACGAGGCCTTCCGGCTGACCGGGCGGCGGTGCGACTCGAACATCGAAGTGGCCACGGGTTGGAGCAACTACCTCCAGCCGCCCGACAAAATCCACCGCGAGCTCTCGGCGGGGCACAAGGTGGGCTTCGTGGCCACCAGCGATGGGCACCGGCGCAATCCCGGCACCGGCGGCGGGCTGACGGGGATCTACGCTCCCGAGCTGACGCCGCGGGCGATCCTCGAAGCCATTCAAGAGCGGCGAGTGTACGCGACCACCGGCGCGCGGGTGTTCCTGGACGCCCGCGCCAACGGCGTGTTCATGGGCAACGACATTGTGGCCACCGGCGACGTGCGACTCACGCTGCGGGTGGCCGCGCCGCGCGCCATCGCCCGCGTGGTGCTGGTCCGCAATGGCGCGGAGATCCATGTCGAGCCGGGGCGGGGACGCACCGGGTTCGACCACGCTTTCACGGACCGGCCCGGGAGCGGTTTCCACTGGTACTACTGGCGAGTGGAGCTGGAAGGAACGCCGCGCTCTTACGCCGGCAACTCGGAAGTCGCCGAGGGCCACCTGGCCTGGTCCAGCCCCCACCGGGTGCAGGTGTACCGGCGCTGATCGGAGGCGGTGCCCGCGCGGCGCACGGCCGCGCTAGCGGCGCATTCAGGCGAAGCCGAAGCCGGAGCAGCCGAGCTGGTTGAGCAGGACGGCCAGGCCGATGCCCGCCGCCAGCCAGATCACGTTCTTGAGCACCGCGCCCCGCCGGCCCGCGGCCTTCCAGAACCGGTCCTCGTGTTCCACCCACTGCTCATCCGCGGGAGAGGGAGGCGACGGGGGCTCGCGCTGTTCCGCCATGACACTTTGATTATACCGCGGCGACGCCGAGCTATACTCATACTGGCTGGACGTTGATATGCGACTTTCGAGCGGAGTCTTGAGACTGGGTCTGGCGATCCTGCTGCTGTGCGCCCGGATGGAGGCGCAGCATCCTGGAACCGAGGAGTTCGCGAAGAAGATCGCCGCGCTCGATCTCGAGACGGCGACCATAGACGACATCCTGCGCCTCTTCGGTGAGCCGCAGGCGTATGCCTGGGCCGGCCAGACCTTCAGCCGGGACAACCGGCCCGCCGTCTGCCTGGCGGTCTACCCGGGTGGTTTCTCGGTGATGGTTCAGGACCGCGCGGTCCTGGAACTGCGCTTCGAAGAGCCGGGTTATGCCTTCCGCAATGCCCTCCAGGTAGGCTCCCCGCTGGAGGAGGTGCTGCGCTTGCTGGGTCCTCCCAAGGCGGTGCTGGAGGGCGAGCCTAACGGCTGGGTTCCCGGCGTGCTGTATAAGGACATCGGCGGGGCGAAGGGCCTCCACTACTACTCCAGCCGCGAACTCGGAGTACGGGTTTTCTTCAAGGACGACAAGGTCTCCGCATGGTACCTGAGCCGGCGCGAACTGCTCCCGGAGTTGCCGATCCCGGTGGCCGCTCCCTTGAAGGGATACGAGGATGTGCGGCGCATCTGGGGCCGCGTGGTGGAGGGCGGCAAGGATGTCAGCCAGTTGGACCTCTCGCAGATGGGCGAGGTGCTGCCCACGCTGACCTTCAACCTGAAGACGGTCTGGCCCGATGCGTCGCGCATGCCTGCCGCCTTTAGTCCCCTGGAGCTCCTCATCGCGGCCATGGATACTGGCCTGGGGGTGCGCGACATGCATTACCAGGGACTCACCGGCAAGGGCGTTTCCGTGGCCATCATCGACCAGCCCATGTACCTCGATCACCCCCAGTTCGCGGGTAAGATCGCCGCCTACAAGGATTTCGACAGCCAGACCGACAGCAGCATGCACGGTCCCGCGGTCACCAGCCTGCTGGTGGGCTCCACGATCGGGGCCGCACCAGACGCGTCGGTCTACTACGCCGCGGTGCCGTCGTGGCGGAAGGACTCGGCCTACTACGCGCAGGCGCTGATCTGGATCATTCAAGAGAACGAGAAACTGCCACCGGGGCGCAAAATCCGTGTCGTCTCGATCTCCGCGGCCCCCTCCGGCCCGGGCACACCCTACGAGAAGAACACCGAACTGTGGGATCAGGCCTTTGCCTGGGCTGAGCAGGAGGGCATCCTGGTGCTGGACTGCACGCAACATCGCGGCCGCACCGGCCCGTGTTGGTTCAGCCTGACCGGAAGCGAACGCCACGATCCGGCCAACTGCACGCCCGGCTATCCGGGGATGCGTCCCAACATCCTGCCCGGACGCATCCTCGCCCCGGCCTCCCCGCGCACCACCGCGGAGGAGTTCTCCCCAGGCGACTTCGGCTACCAGTACACTGGCCGCGGCGGGCTGAGCTGGACCCCTCCCTACATCGCCGGCATCCTGGCGCTGGGCTGGCAGGAGCGTCCTGAGATGACCGCACCGCAGATGTGGGACCTGCTGCTTCAGTCGGCTTTCGTCAAGGACGAAAACACGCGCATCGTCCATCCGCAGCGCTTCATTCAACTGGTGCGCGAGTCACCGCGGTAAGCTCCACGCGGGAGCCCCAATCCGGCTAAGATAGAGGTTATGCGCTTGGTGTGGTGGCGGTTCGCGCCGGTGTTCACTCTGGCCGTGGCGAGCTGGGCCCAAGCCCCTCCTGCCAAGGGGCTGGCTTACGCTTCCTTCCTGGGGGCCGGCGCCCAGGATTCCATCATCGGCGTCAAGACGGACGCCGCCGGGATGGTCTACGTGGTGGGTTACTCCGACTCCGGGGACCTGCCGGTTCGGCCGGGCGCCGCCCGGGATGCCCGCGCCGGCGGGCGGGACGTCTTCGTGGCCAAGTTCAACCCGGCCCTGGCAGGCGCCGCATCGCTGCTGTACCTCAGCTACATGGGCGGCAGCGGCGCCGACACGCCCATGGCCATGACGGTTGACGCCGCCGGGAACGTCTACGTGACCGGCGTGACCACCTCCACCGACTTCCCCCTGGAGGGTTGGGCCGCGCAGAGCGCCACCGGCGGGGGCGAAGACGTCTTCGTCTTCAAGCTGAACCCCGCCATCCCCGGCTCAGCCGGCCTGCGATTCTCGACCTACTTGGGCGGCTCCGGCAGGGACGTAGCCTGCGCCATCGGCTTGGATGCGCGCGGGGCCGTCTGGGTGGCGGGTATGACCCTCTCGGAGAATTTCCCGCTGGCTGGCAACCCGGTGCAGGCGGGTCCCTGGGGCCCCCAGGACGGCTTCGTGGCCAGGCTGAACCCCTCCTCCACTGACGAGAAGGCGACCCTGGAGTACAGCACCTATCTGGGCGGTGAGAAGGTGGAGGTGTGCCGCGCCCTCGCCGTCGGCCCGGATGGCCTGGTCTACGTGGCGGGCACAACTCAATCCGCGGAGACCTTCCCCGTGCTGGGTCACGCGTTTCAGCCGGCCTTCCGGGGCATCAGCGACATCTTCCTGACGGTGCTGGACCTTCGCCGGCCCGGCGATGCGGCAGTGGTCTACTCGACCTTCCTGGGCGGCTCCTCGGTAGACGAGGTGCGCGGCATCGCGCCGGCGCCCGGCGGCGGGGTGCTACTCACGGGCTATACGCTGTCCACCGACTTCCCCGTCACCTGGGACGCCCTCCAGCCGAAGGCCCGCGGAACCGGGGACGTCTTCGTGACCAAGCTCGACCCTGCGCGCTCCGGCAGGGAGGGACTGGTCTACTCGACCTACCTGGGCGGACAATCCACCGAGGTAGCCTACGACATCGCCGCTGACGAGCAGGGGAACGTCTATCTGACGGGTTACACCCTGTCGCCGGACTTCCCCGTCACTCCGGACGCCCTTCAGTCGCGGCCCAGCGGGGGCGTGGATGTCTTCTGCGCCAGGCTCAACCTGGCCGTCCCGGCGGCCCAGGCCCTGGCGTACTCGACCTACGCCGGAGGCGGGGGCATCAACGTCGCCTACAGCATCGCCGTGTCCAGGAATGGCGCCGTCTACCTGGCCGGCTATTCGCAGGATCCCAGGTTCCCCGTCACGGAGAGCGCCTTCCAGGCGGCGCACGGCGGTTTCGCCGACGGGTTCATTCTGGGGCTGGCGGGCCGGTAGGCGGGGAAGTGGTCTCTTCCCAGGGACTGGGCTCGACATGCACGAGCACGTCGGCCACCCACTCGAGCTGGCGGCGCAGCCGCACGCGAACCTGGCGGGCGATCTCGTGCGAGGCGCGCACCGTGATCTCGGGATCCACTCCCAGGTGCAGGTCCACGTGGTACTGTAGCCCGGTCTTGCGGGCGTAGCACTTCTCGACGTCCCGCACCCCGGGCACCTCGAGAGCTGCTTGGCGGACGCGCTCCATCAGCGACTCGCTGGGCATGGTGTCCATCAACTGCCAGGAAGTGCCCCGCACCACGTTGAGCCCGACGAAGATCACGATCAGGCCCACGCCGAAGCCGCCCCAGGCGTCGGCGGCCAGGAAGCGCCCGGGATCGTACACGGTGAGGCCCAGCGCGGTCATGGCGGTGAGGCCGGAGAGGATGTCGACCAGGTCGTTCCAGGCGTCGGCGGTCAGAGCGGCGCTGTCGATGCGGCGGCCGTAGCGGAACTTCACGGCGGACAACACGCTCTTGGCGAGAATGGAGGCGGCCAGCGGCCACATCCCGAAGGCCGCCGGAGCGGGGTAGTGCTCGAAGGCGCGCACCAGCGAGCGCGCGCAGATGCCCACTCCGGCCAGGCCCAGGATCACTCCCACGGCCAGGCCGGTGAGCATCTCGGCGCGGCCGTGGCCGTAAGGATGTTCGGCGTCGGGCGGCTTGGACGCCGCCACGAAACCGAACACGACGATTCCGGATGCCAGCACGTCGCCGGCGGACTCGAAGCCGTCGGCCATCACCGCGGTTGAGCCAGCCAGCCAGCCTATGGAGATCTTGGCGGCGGCCAGCGCGGCGCTGACCAGCACGCTGAGCAGCGCGATGCGGCGGCCGGCCTGGAGCCTGTCGGGATTCAAGCCTTCACCATAACAGAGGACCGTGCGCCGCGCAGCCAGCGAGCCTGCCGCGCCTGCTACCATCTTCCTCATGGGACCAAGCAACTTCTCTCGCCGCGCGTTCACCACCGCGGCGATCTCCGCCTCGGTGGCGCGTGCCGCCGCGCCCAGTGACCGCGTCGCCGTGGCCCTTATCGGCACGGGCGGACGCGGGCAGTTTCATTTGCGCGACCTGGCCAGTCTGAGCGACCGCGTGGCCATCGCCGCGGTCTGTGACGTGCACCGCCCCACCCTCGAGCGCGCCGCGCAGTTGGCCGCCAAGACCTGGGGCGCCACCCCCTACCAGACCGCCGACTACCGCGAGGTGCTGGCGCGCAAGGACGTGGACGCAGTCATCATCTCGACGCCCGACTTCAGCCACAGCCGCATCCTCCAGCACGCGGTCGAGGCCGGCAAGGACGTCTACTGCGAGAAGCCCATGGGCACCGTCTTCGCCGAGGCCAAGGCCGCCTACCTGGCGGTCAAGAAGGGCAACCGCGTGGTGCAGATCGGCACTCAGCGGCGCAGTGAAGGCGCATATGTGGCCGCGGCCAGGCTGGTGCACTCGGGGATGCTGGGACCCCTTGCCCGCATCGACGTTTCCGTCAACTTCCAGGAGCCGCGCTGGCGCCGCGATTTCTCGCCGGTCAAGCCCGAGGACGTGGCCTGGGGCCCCTTCCTGATGCACCTGCCGCCGCGCGCCTTCGACGCCCGCCGCTGGCGCGAGTGGCAGCTTTTCGACGATTACACCAACGGCATCCCCGGTTTGTGGATGTCGCACTTCAGCGACGTGGTCCATTGGTACATGGATGAGCTTTACCCCAGCGGCGCGGTGGCCAACGGCGGGGTCTTCTACTGGAAGGACGGCCGGGAAACCTCCGACGTCTTCCACGCCCTGCTGGACTACCCCAAGGGCTTCCTGTTCAGCTTCGCCATGAGCCTGACCAACTCGGCCGGCAACCGCAACCTGTGGCTGGGCGCCAACGGAACGCTGGATATGGACGCCATGACCATCTCCGGAGCGGGCAGCCGGCTGCCGGATCGCATCAAGGAGGCCATCCGCATCGAGCCGCAGAAAGTCACCTCGCACATGGAGAATTTCCTGGACTGCGTGCGCACCCGGGAGAAGCCGCGGGCCGGCATCCAGGCGGGCTTCTCGCACGCCGTGGCCGGAGTGATGGCCTCCGAGGCTCTGCGCCTGGGCCGCCGCGTGCGCTTCGATCCCCAGCGCCTGGAACTGATCACTTAGTGGGGTAGACCTCCAGGTCTGCCCCCGGGCTTCCATGCCCGGCCCTAATCCGTCACCCTTTGCGGGCGGCTGCGTCTCTTTGGATTAGACGTGGCCGCGCGGCCACACGTGCTACACTCTAAGATCGCATGTTCTCCAGGGAGAAATCGCCTAAGGAACCGCGGCCGCCGCTGAAGACGTGGCTTCCGGCGGTGGCGCTGGGCTGGCTGGTGCCCGGCGGCGGGCATATGCTGCTGAGACGCTACGGCCGGGGCGGGTTGCTGATGGCCGCCGTGGCGGGCATGTATCTGTTCGGGCTGATGATGCGGGGCGCGCTGTTCACGCCCAAGGTCGCCGACCTGTTCACCACCATCATTCACTGCGGGGGCTTCTTCGGCAACCTGGCCTCCGGCCTGCTGTATTTCCTGACCGTCTGGTTCGGCTACGACCAGCCCGACATGCCCGGCATGGTGCACGACTACGGCACCAAGTTCCTGGTGACGGCCGGCCTGTTGAACGTGCTGGCCATGGTGGACGCGCACGAGATCGCGGTGGGGAAGAAAGACTAATGCCCAAGGTCAACCTGTCACACTTCGAGGCCGCCCTGCTGTTCGCCCTGTTTGCCGCGGTGGTGCTGGGCATCGTCACCAAGCGCACCGACCGCGAGCGCCTCATCTACGGCCTGTACTGCTTAGTGGGCTTCGTGGCCTTCCTCTTCGGCCTCGGTTGGCTTATGTACCTGGGCCACGGCTAGAGCCGGTGGGGCGGTCCCCCTGGACCGCGGGCCGGCCCCCTGGGCGGCCCGCCGCAGGCTCGCACTCGACCACGCGTAATCCTCCGGGGCCGCTACCAGCCCCGTCCTGACGGGATGGTCCTCGATGTAGGCGTGAATGCGCCGGAACTCACTCTCGTCGCGCACCAGGCGGTCGTAGCTCTCGTCTTGCCAGAAGGGTTTGCCCGTCCGCCCCAGCGCCTGATTGGCCCGCTTGGCCGTGATGCCCTTCAGCGATCGCAGGAGATTCGGCACAGGCACGTGCGGCGTAACGAGCAGATGAACATGGTTCGCCATGACCACGAAGGCGTGCAGCACGTAGTGGTGAAGTTCGGATTCACCATACTGGATCGCATCGACCACAAGCTGCGCGATTTCCGCGCGGTCCAGGTAGCGAGGGCCCGTTCGCGCCTCATCCAGGAGTCGATCCATCGCCGCGAAAGCTTGACCGGAGGTCAGGCTGTGCGCCGGGAACCGCCGATGTGACGGCAGCCTGCCGTGCAGGCGCCATGTGAGAAATACAGGCTGGCCCTCGGAGAAGTGGTGAGGAAGACGCCGGCGATAGAAGGTCACACAACACAGCAGAGCCGCAACCAAAGCCCAGCTGGCGGTTCCGTGGGGCGAACCTCCAGGTTTGCGAGCTGGTTTTCCAACCAGCTTTGGGCCGCGCCCGGAGCCCGCGGCAGGTAAGCCGGCAAGGATGCCGGCTCGCAAGCGTGGACGCTCGCCC
>VFZS01000036.1 GCA_016871095.1 Acidobacteriota bacterium | reverse complement strand
CGATCAGTTGTACTGGAGAGGGCTGATCCGTTTGCGTCCTCGGATACGGGTGATGAACGAGAGCTTTCGAAGGTTCGTGCTCTCGGCCCAGCACCCGGAAGAAGTCTCGCAATGGGAGAAGGAGGGCGCGGCCGCGGGTTGGGGGGCGCCGAGAACGGCGTTCCTGACCCTGGCCCTGTTCCTCGCCGCTTTCCTGTTCCTGACGCAGAAGGAGGCCATGCAGTCCTGGATCGGCTTCGTGACCGGCCTGGCGGCGCTGATCCCGGCCGTTCTCAAGCTCCTGGGAATGCTGCAAGCCGGCCGCGCCCCGCAGGCAGGGAGCGAGTGAGGCAGCCGGCGCGCCCCGGAACACTCCAGCGCGGGAATGCATCCCCGACGGGGAACTGCAATATAATACGTGTTGCGTAAGCGGGTGCGACGATGAGACAGCTTTCCAGGCTGGTGTGGTCGGAGGGGATGTACCTGGGCCCGCACCATTTTCAGGCCCAGAGCCGATATTTCGAGGATACGGTTCACTTCGCACTGTCCAACCTGTGCTTCGTGCCGTGGGGCCTGGCTGGATACGAGCTGGACGCGGAGGCGCTGCACAACGGGACCCTGTCCGTGGTGCACGCGCGGGGGGCGTTCCCCGACGGCGTGGTGTTCCAGATGCCGGACTGCGACCCGCTACCGGAGGTCCGCCACATCGCCGAGCTGTTCTCGCCCATCCGCCCCAGCATGACCGCGTACCTGGCGCTGGCGCCGCACCGGCCCGGCGCCGCCAACTGCGCTTCCGATGAGGCCGCCTCGCCCGCCAGCCGCTACCTGGCCGAGATCCTCACGCTGGCCGACGACACCACCGGCCTGGACGAGAGGCCGGTTCAGGTCGGCCGCAAGAACATCCGCCTGCTGCTGGACAGCGAGCTGAGCGACGACCTGGTCAGCCTGCCGGTGGCGCGCATCATGCGGGACACTTCGGGACACTTCATCTTCGACGAGCGCTTCATCCCGCCCTGTCTGGAGATCGGCGCCAGCGAGCGCCTGATGCGGATGCTGCGGCGCCTCACGGAGATCCTGGGAGAGAAGAGCGCCACCTTGTCGCAGGCCAAGGGCGGGGCGCAGACGCCCGCGGGGTGGTCGGCCCAGGAGGTCAGCAACTTCTGGTTCTTGCACTGCGTCAACGCCAGCCTGGCGCCGCTGCGCCATCTGTACACCGCCCGGCGGGGGCACCCGGAGGGGCTTTTTCTGGAGATGCTGCGGCTGGGCGGCGCGCTGTGCACTTTTGGCCTCGAGACGCATCCGCGCACACTGCCGGTTTACGATCACCTGCGGCTCCAGGAGTGCTTCGAGGCGCTGGAGCAGCACATCAAGTTTCTGCTGGACACCATCATTCCGCCCAACTGCATCCCCATCCCCCTGACGCCCGCGGGCGACTACTTCTGGACGGGGCCGGTGGCGGACCAGCGCTGCCTGGGGCGGGCGCGGTGGGTTCTGGCCATCCAATCGGGGATCGGCGAGGCCGAGCTGATCATGAAGACACCGCAGCTCGTGAAAGTCTGCTCGCAGGGGTTCATCGGGAAACTGGTGACCCGGGCCTTGCCGGGCCTGACGCTCACGCACTTGCAGGCGCCTCCGGCGGCCGTCTCGCCCAAGCTCGAGAACCAGTATTTCGGCGTCACGCGGGCCGGGCCATGCTGGGACCATATCGTGCAGACACGGCAGGTGGGCGTCTATGTCCCGGGTGACATCCCCAACCCGGAGATCCAGTTGCTAGTGGTTCTGGAGGAGTAGGGACTTCAATGGGCACTCCATATTCGAGCGTTCCCGGCGGGCAGCCGGCGGGGGCCGGCGGCCAGCGTCTTTTGGACAACCTGGCGCTGGCGTTCCAGGAAGTCTTCACGGCGGTCGCGCGGCTGCGCGCCGGCAGGCAGGTGGTCACCGACGCGGAGCAGTTCCGCCACCAGATGCGCCACGGGGTGAAGGTGGCCGAGGAGGAGGCCGCGCGGCGGGGCTACCCGGCCGAGGCAGTCCGCATGGCCCTGTTTGCCGTGGTGGCTTTCCTGGACGAGTCGGTGCTGAACCTGCAACACCCCGCGTTCGCTAATTGGCCGCGCATGCCCATGCAGGAGGAGTACTTCGGGCGGCACGTGGCCGGGGAGGTGTTCTTCCAGAACCTCCAGCGGCTGCTGGGGGCGCCGGACGCGCACAACGTGACGGACCTGCTGGAGGTCTACCAACTGTGCCTGCTGCTGGGCTACCGCGGCCGTTACGGGTTGGGAGGCCACGGCGAGCTGCGCTCGCTGATGGGCGCGGTGGCGGAGAAGATCCGGCGCGTGCGGGGCGCGGAAGCCTGGCTCTCGCCGCAGTGGGCGTTCCCCGCGGAAACGGCGCGGCCGCTGGGCGCCGACCCCTGGGTCAAGCGGCTGCTGCTGGGGGCGGTGGCCTGCTTCACGCTGGCTCTGGCGTTGTTCGTGGGCTACAAACTGTCGCTGGGCGCGGGGGCCTCGGACATCCGCGTCATCGCCACACAGGGGCAAGGCTAGGAGGCTGCCATGGGCCTGCATTACATTCTAACCGGCACGGCGCTGGCGGTCTACATGATGCTGGCGTGGATTCTGGGGGGCCTGCTGGGCCTGCGCGGAGACCATTTGCTGATATTCCGGGTAGTGGCCGCGATTGTGGGCGTGCTGGTGGCGGGGCTCTACATCTGGATGCAGTTCCGCAGTTACGCGGCGGGCATCCGGCCCTCTTCGCGCGGCGGCGACGGGAAGGAAGCCCCGGGCGGGGCCGACGAGATCGACCTGTTGATCCGCGACGCCGAGGCGCGGCTGGCGGCTTCCCGGCTGGGGCGCGGCGCGCGGCTCTCGCAGCTTCCGGTCGTGCTGGTGGTGGGACCGCCGGGATCGGCCAAGACCACCAGCATCCTGAATTCGGGCCTGGAGGCGGAGCTGCTGGCCGGGCAGGTGTATCACGAGAACGCCGTGGCGCCCACCCGCGCCATCAACCTGTGGTTTGCCCGGGACACGGTATTCATCGAGACCGCCGGACGGCTGCTCGACGAGCCGGCGCGGTGGACACGCCTGATCAAGCGGCTGGCCCCGGGGGGCCTCGGAGCCATGCGCGGAGGTCAGCGGGCGCCGCGCGCCGTGGTGCTCTGTTTCGACGGCGAGGAGTTCCTCAAGCACGGCGCCTCCGACGCCGTGGCGGTGACCGTGCGGACCCTGCACCAGCGCCTGGGCGAGATCTCGCAACACCTGGGCATCAGCTTCCCGGTTTACGCTCTGTTCACCAAGACGGACCGCATTCCCTTCTTCCTCGACTACGTGCGCAACCTTACCCATGAGGAAGCCGCGCAGGTGCTGGGCGCTACCCTGCCCCTGCCGTCCGGAGCGGTCCACGGCGTCTACGCCGAGCAGGCCGGCCAGCGGCTGGCCTCCGCCTTTGACGGCCTGTTCTTCTCCCTGGCCGAGCGGCGCATGGACTTCCTCGCCCGTGAGCACGCCCCGGACAAACTCCCCGGCGCTTACGAGTTCCCCCGCGAGTTCCGCAAGCTGCGGCCCGCACTGGTGCAGTTCCTGGTGGACCTGGCGCGTCCCAGCCAGTTACGCGCCTGCCCCTTCCTGCGCGGCTTCTACTTCAGCGGCGTGCGCCCGGTGGTGATCGAGGAGGCGGTCCCCGCCCCCATGGAACTGCCGCCGCCGCCGCCCGAGGCGGGCGGCGCCACTTCCTTCTTCCGGCCGGGATACCAGCAGCCCGGCGCGGCCCCGCCCGGTGCGGCTCGCGCCTCGCGGCGGGCGCCTCAGTGGGTGTTCCTGAGCCACTTCTTCCACAGCGTGGTGCTGGCCGACCGCCTCGCCCTGGCGGCCAGCGGGGCCAGCGTCAAGGTCAACCGGCTGCGGCGCGTGCTGCTGGCGGCGGCCGCCGCGCTCTTGCTGGTGTACGCCATCGGCCTCACCGTGTCCTGGGCGCGCAACCGCGGCCTGGAACAGCGCGTGCTCGAGGCGGCCCGGGGCCTGCGTGCCGTCGAGCCGGGCGGCCAGATACTGCCCTCGGCGGATTCGCTGCGCCGCATGGACGCGCTGCGTCAGGAGCTGGTCACGCTCGGCCAGTATGAACGCGAAGGCCCGCCCCTAAGTCTGCGCTGGGGGCTCTACGTGGGCGGCGACGTTTACCCCGACGTACGCCGCGCCTACTTCAGCCGCGCCTTCCACCCCCTCCTGTTTGCCTCCACGCAGGCCGGGATGTTAGACACGCTGCGCCGGCTGCCTGCCAACCCCGGGGCCACCGATCCCTACCGCCCCGTCTACGATACCTTGAAGGCTTACCTCATCACCACCTCCGAGTACCGGCGCTCCACGCGCGCCTTTCTGACGCCCGTCTTGATGGAGCGCTGGCTCACCGGTCGCCCTCTCGAGGATGATCGCCTGCGTTTGGCGCGCGCCCAGTTCGATTTCTACGCCGACGAGCTGAAGGTCTCCAATCCCTTCTCCGCCCAGGGCGACTCCCTGGCCATCGACCGCGCGCGGCGCTACCTCAGGAGCTTCGCCGCCGACGAGCGCATCTACCAGGCCATGGTGGACGCGGCCTCGAAGAAGGTCCCGCCCGTGCGCATGTTTCCCAACGAGGCGGTGCTGAACAGCCGCGAGGTCAAGGGCGCTTTCACCCGGGACGGTTTCGCCTTCATGCAGGCGGCGTTCAGACGCCCGGACCAGTTCTTCGGGGGCGAGGAGTGGGTGCTGGGGCCCCAGGTATTGGCCACGGGGGATCTGGCGCGGCTCGAGCAGAACCTGCGAGCTTTCTACGTCCGCGACTTCCTCAAGGAATGGCGGGAATTCCTGAAGGGTTCGACCGTAGCCCGCTACGCGAATCTGGAAGACGCCGCCAAGAAGCTGGGGATTCTCTCGGGGGCGCAGTCGCCCCTGCTGGGCCTCTTCTGCCTGGTGTCGCAGAACACCAACGTGGACCTGCCGGAGGTCAAGCTGGCCTTTGATGCGCCCCAGCGCGTGGTGCCGCCGGCCTGCCAGAACCAGTGGGTGGCCCCCTCCAACCAGAACTACATGGCCAGCCTGCTGGGACTGCAAGCCTCGGTGGCGCAGGTGGCGGCCGGCGCGGGCGGGCCGAGCGACCCCGCGGCCGTGCAAACCATCGCCGAGGCGCAGAAAGCCCTGCTCATCACCGGGCAGATGGCGCAGGGTTTCCAGATCGACCGCGACGCCAACCTGCCCGCCACGGTGCGCACGCTGATGGAGGAACCCATCACCCAGGTGGACCGGCTGCTGCGGGGCCTCGGTCCCCAGGAGCTTCGGGGCAAGGGACAACTGCTGTGCAGCCAGTTCAGAGAGCTGATGAACAAGTACCCCTTCAACCCCAAGAGCAGCACGCACGCCAGCCTGGACGACGTCAACCGCTTCTTCCGCCCCGCCGACGGGGCCATGTGGCAGTTCGTCAGCCAGAACTTGCAGAACCTGGTCCAGCAGCAGGGATCGCAGTTTGCGGCCAAGTCCGGCGGCATGATGTCGATGCGGCCGGAGTTCCTGGGTTTCCTGAACCGCGCGGCGGCGTTCACTAGCGCGGTCTACCCCGGCGGGGCTCAGCAGCCGCGCCTCGGCTACACCTTGCGCTCCAACCTGGCCGGCACCAACCAGAGCATCAACCTCAACCTCGACGGCCAGAATTTCACCAACTCAGGCGGCAAGACCGCTTCCAAGCAGTTCGTCTGGCCGGGCAACCCGCCGGGCGCGACCATGCAGGTGAAGTTCGGCGGCGAGGGTTTCAACTGGCCGCGCTACGACGGAGTGTGGGGCGCCTTCGAGTTCTTCGGCGATTCCGAGGAGCGGGCGCAGCCGGGCGCATCGATTTACACGCTGGAGTGGACCCTGCGCACGGGCCAGGCCGGCCGCGCGGTCACCACCACCGCCGGGCAGCCGGTGCTGGTGCGGTTTGACCTGGACATGATGGGCGCTCCGCCCGTCTTCCGGAAGGGGTACTTCGCCGGCTGGAGCTGCGTGGCGGACGTAGCCCGATGAGCCTCGGCCACATCGGCAAGTACGAGCTTCTCGAGGAGTACCCGGGCGGGATGTCCACCGTCTACCGGGCGCTCAACCCGGCCATCGGGCAGACCGTGGCGGTGAAGGTGCTCCGTCCGGAAGCCTGCCAGGACACCGAAGCGCGCGCCCGCTTCCTGCTGGAAGCCCGCACCGCCGGCAACATCTACCATGACAACACCATCCGGGTGTTCGACTACGGCGAGGACGAGCAGGGCCGCCCCTACATGGTCATGGAGTTCCTCCCCGGCGAGGATCTGGGGACCATGATCGACCAGCGCCGCACCGGCAGCCTGGCCGACAAGCTGCGCCTGGGGATCCAGCTCGCCCGCGCCCTCGATCACATTCACGCACTCTCGCCGCAGATCATCCACCGCGACATCAAGCCCGCCAACATCCGTGTGACCCCGCAGGGCACCGTCAAGCTGATGGACTTCGGGATCGCCAAGCGCCAGGACCTCACGCTCACGCGGCCCGGCATGACCGCGGGCAGCCCCTACTACATGGCCCCCGAGCAGTGGCTGGGGCGCGGCGTGACCCACCTGGTGGACGTGTACTCGTTCGGCGCGGTGCTGTTCGAGCTGCTCACCGGGGCCAAGCTGGTGGGGAACCCGCAGTCGGTCGAGGAAGTCTACGGGCGCGTCCTCCACGGCCAGCCCGACCTGACGCCGCTGCGCCAGGCCGGTGTTCCGGAGCCGCTGACGGCGCTCACCACGCGCTGCGTGGCCAAGGATCCCGCCCAGCGGCCCCAGAGCTTCACCGAGGTGCGGCAGGAACTCGAGCGCGTGCTCCAGCAGGAGGAGCGGGCCGCGCCGGAGCCGACACGCTGGCCCCGCTGGCTGATTCCCTCGGCGGCTCTTGTGCTGCTGGCCGTGGCGCTGGCGGTTTACCTTGCTGTCCGGCCGAAGCCGGAGCCTCCTCCACCAGTCGTGCTCGAGCTGGCCGCTGGGAAGATGCTGCTGGTCGAGGCCGGTCCCTTTCTGGCCGGGAAGGACCGCCATACCGAGAACTTGCCGCGCTTCTACATCGACCAGACCGAGGTCACCAACGAGGCTTACGCGCGCTTCTGCCGCGAACGCGGGCGGCCCCTGCCGGAGGAGTTTCCCGCCGACCGCCCCAACTACCCGGTGGTCAGCATCACCTTCGTGGACGCGCAGGAGTTCGCACGCTGGGCGGGCAAGCGCCTGCCCAACGCCCTGGAGTGGGAGAGGGCCGCGCGCGGCACGGACGGCCGCAACTATCCGTGGGGGAACAACGCTGACGCCGCCCGCGCAAACTATCTGGGCAATCCCGCGCTGCCCACCCCCGAGTTGGCGCCCGTGGACGCCTTTCCGGAAGGCGCCAGTCCTGTGGGCGCCCGCAATATGGCCGGCAACGCCTGGGAATTCGTGGACCAGTTCCAGACGCCCAGCGAAGGCGCACTGAACGCTTTCAAGACCCTGCTGGAGCCGCCGCCCACCGCCACCGAGCCGTGGTACACCATCCGCGGGGGATCCTTCGAGGAGCCGCTCAGCGACAGAATGCTGTGGGACTTCGCCGCCGTCCCGGCCCGCTACCGCCACGTCCGCATCGGCTTCCGCTGCGCCAGAGACGTCAAGCCCGGAGCTCCGCTCTGAGAGTCTCCTGACCAGCAGGCTGGGCGCCAGCGGGAGTCTGCGGAGAAGTCCGGGGATAGGCGCCCGGCGAGGAACCTAAACCACACAAGCCGCAAGTCTGTCCGGCGGTCGGTGGTGGCGGCTCTGCCTTCCGCCCCACCTGGGATACAGCCATGCCCACCAGCAGGAGAAAGACGTGGTTCTCCCGCGCCTCTTGGCTTCCTGTTAAGTGGACTGGCGCCACTGGGTGGGGCAGGCTTCGGCTTGTCGCCCTCCAACCGGCGCCGGGACTCCCTCCCCCGGGGCCGCCAGCGGACGAGCGGCCCGCCCGGCACTAGGCGGAAGCCTTACCGCCTTCCGGCTTCCCCTTCTTGGGCGGTGGCGCCGGGCTGGCGCGCTTGCGCGCCTCCGCCAGCCAGGCCGGGGGCCGCCCACGGCGGCGCCCGCGCCCTCGCGCCAGGCGCTCCAGGCTGATGATAGCCTCTTCAATCTGCTCTCGCTCCAACCGCAATTCCGCTAGGATTTTGGAAACGTCCATGCCTCGCTCCGTTTGGTCAAGTAGCCTGGGAGCCTGGGCTGCGTTCCGAAAACGGAACAGAGCACTAAGCGCCCACTCTTCATACTTTCAGTTGTACCCTAGTTTATCCCGGTTTTCAAGAGTCTTGTTCTGAATTCGGAACAAGATCCTTCCTGGCAGGGTCCCCACCCGGCCCCCACCCCCTCCGGGACGACCCCCCGCCCGGGCGGCTCCTTTTCCAGTGAAAGTAGAAGGGTAATCCCGCCAGAATCAGCGCCAAGCCCATCAGGGATTCGCGCGGCGACTGCCTCAGGGTGGACGCGATTATGGCCCCCGCCCCCACCACAAACAGTACCGGCAGTACCGGGTATCCCAGGGTGCGGTAGGGCCGTGGCAGGTCGGGCTGCTTGCGCCGCAGCACGAACACCGCCGCCGTAGCCATCCCGTAGGACAGCCAGTTGGCGAAAATGGCGTAGGTATATAGCTCCCGGTAGCGCCCGCTCAGCACCAGCACCGCGGACCATACACCCAGGGCCAGTAGCGACACCCCGGGAGTCGCGTGGGTGGGATGCACCCGTGCAAGAGGCGCAAAAAACAGCCCGTCGCGGGCCACGGCATAGGGCACGCGCGCCCCGGAAAGAATCGAACCGTTCAGGGCCGCGAAGATGGAGACCATGGCGGCCACGCTGACGGCGCGCCCGCCCCACTCCCCCCAGGCCCGCCGCATCACGTCCGCCGCCACCCGGTCGCTGGCGGCCACCTCCTGCGCCGGAAGAACCCAGAAGTACGCCGCATTGGTCGCCAGGTAGATCACCACCACCGCCAGGGTGCCCGCGATCAGCGCCCACGGCAGGTTGCGCTGCGGCTGGCGGATCTCCGAGGACACCATGCTCACGTTGTTCCAGCCGTCGTAGGCCCATAGGGCCGCCACCAGCGCCAGGAAGAAGCCGCCCCAGCCTCCCGGCGCCTCCGCCGCGGTGACGTAGTTGGCCACCGATCCCTCGCCGGAGCTGAAACCCAGGACAATGATGGCCCCGATCAGGACGATCTTCACCAGCGTGACCACCACCTGCACCCCGCCGCCAACGCGCACCCCCCAGTAGTTGATCCCCACCAGCAGCAGGATCACCGCCATGGCCAGGAACTGCCCGTAGCGCACCTCCAGCGGGCCGCCCCCGGGACCGATCGGCAAGCCGATGCGGAAGGCCACGCCCTCCAGCTCCGGCCGGAAGTTCGCCAGGTAGACGAAGAACGCGGTGGCCAGGGTAGCCACCGAGCCGCTCTTTCCGACCCACATCTGGGTCCAGGCGTACAGGAAGCCCCAGAAGGGGCCGTAGGCGGCACGCAGGTAGACGTATTCCCCGCCCGCCTCGGGTAGCGCGGCGGACAGCTCGGCGTAGGTGAGCGCCCCGGCCAGCGACAAGGCCCCGCCCACCACCCACACCAGCAGGACCATGCCGGGCGAGCCTACCCCCGCCGCCATGTCACTGGGCACCAGGAAAATCCCGCTGCCGATGACCGTCCCCACCACGATGGCCGCGGCGCTCCACAGCCCCAGCTCGCGCCGCAGACCCGGCGCCGGCTCAGTGGGCGGCGCCATTCTTCCTCCCTTCCAGCAGCGAGAAGGCGCACCCCGTTAGGAAGGTCACGCTCGTGCCGATCAGCACGTACCAGGTCCAGGCAATGGGGGTGAAGTACTGCCTGTGGATGGCCGCCACGTAGATCATTACCAGGAAGCCCGCCATCATGCCCGCGATAGCGGCCTTCTCTCCGACCCGCCGCGTGAGCATGCCCAGCAGGAACACGCCCAGCAGCCCGCCATAGGCGATCGAGGCGATCGACAGCCCGGCCTCCAGCACCGGGCCCCACTGCCGGGCCAGCCACCCCACCACGAACAGCACCCCGCCCCACACCAGCGTCGCCCCACGAGCCCGCCGCAGCCACCGCGCGTCCTCCTCCGGGCCGGCCGCGCGCCCCGCCGCCAGGGGCTTCAGGAAGTCCATGATCGAGGTCGAAGCCAGCGAGTTCAGCGCCGCGCTCAGGTTGGACATGGCCGCCGCCAGAACCGCCGCCACCACCAGTCCGGCCAGTCCCGGCGGCAGGTGCTGCCAGATGAACCCCGGGTAGAGCCGGTCCAGCGGCTTGGGGGCCGCCGTCCCCGTTTGCGCGTAGTACACGAACAGGATCACCCCCACCAGCAGGAACAGGGCGAACTGCACGAAGATCACCACCCAGCTCGCCAGCAGCGCGGCGCGGCTTTCCCCCTGGGTGCGCGCCGCCAGCAGCCGCTGCACCATCAGTTGCTCGGTGCCGTGGCTGGCCGTGGTCAGGAAGCACCCGCCGATCAAGCCGGCCCAGAAGGTGTAGGTCCGCGAAAAGAACTCCGCCGTCAGCTCGAACCGGAAATCGAACACCGCGAACTTGCCGGCCGGAGCCGCCACCGCCAGTACCGTCGGCCAGCCGCCGGGGATGTGCTGGAGGATGACCAAGAAGCTCACCACCGCCCCGAAAACGTACAGAAACATCTGCACCACGTCGGTCCAGATCACCGCCGTCATGCCCCCCTCGAAAGTGTAGAAAAGGGTCAGGCACAGGATCACCGCGATGGAGGCCACTTCGCCGGTGCCCAGCACGATCGAAACCACGATCGAGATGGCGAACACCCGCACCCCTTCAGCCAGGGCGCGGATCACCAGGAAGGTGGCGGCCGTCAGCTTGCGGATGTTCGGGCCGAAGCGCCGCTGCATCAGCTCATAAGCGGTGTACATCTCCCCGCGAAAATAGTGCGGCAGGAACACCAGCGAGATCACCACGCGGGCCAGCAGGTAGCCCAGCACCACCTGTAGAAAGCCCAGGTTGCCGGTGAAGGCCAGCGTGGGGGTGCCGATGATGGTCAGCGTGGAGGTCTCCGCCGAAACAATCGAGAGGCTGATGGCCCACCAGGGCGCCTTCCGTCCGCCCAGGAAGTAGTCCCGCAGGGTCTTCTGTGAATGGCGGAAGTGGGCCCCGAACCAGGTGATCCCCACCAGATAGGCGGCCACCACGCCCAAGTCCAGGTAGCGCATGGAAAAGGCGGATTCTAGCACAGCGGGCCGAGCAGGGGGAAATCGCCGCCCGCCCCCAAATCAGGGAGCGTGCGCCGGGACTTCGGCACTGAGCGGAAGCCGCACTGCACGGCGCTCCCGGTTCGAGCGGTAGATGGCGGTGAACATCTCGACCACGGCGCGGCCGTCGCGTCCGGTGACCAGCGGCTCACGGTCCTCGAGGATGGCTTGCAGGAAATCCTGGATCTGAAGCGCGTGGTAGTGCAGCGTGGGGTCAACGGCGCGGAAGCGGGCCCGGTCCTCCACCTCGAAGCGGGGCAGCAGATGCTCCTCACCCGGGATGGTCCACAGATCGTTAAGCGGAGGCTCGGCGATCTGGCTCACCCCGGCCACGAAGCTGGCGCCGCGGTCGGTCTCGACGCCCACCGAAGCGCCGTTCGTGCCATGCACGTGGACCTTGGTGAACAGCCCGGGCTTCTGCGCCAGGCTGGCGACCATGCTTCCCAGCCCGCCCCCGGCGAAGCGGATCTGCGCCAGGGCGGTGTCGTCAACCTCGACGGAGGGGTGATTGAGATTGGCCCAGCAGCCGGTGACCGCCTCGACCGGCCCCATGAACCATAGCAGCAGGTCCAATTGGTGAGGCGCCTGGTTGACCAGCACGCCGCCGCCCTCGGTGTCCCAGCGTCCCCGCCAGGGGTCCGAACTGTAGTAGGATTCCTCGCGCCAGTTGAACATCAGCACCACGCCGAGAGCTGGCCTTCCGATCTTGCCGGCCTCGATAGCGGCCTTCATCCGCAGGACCGGCTCGTAGAACCGGCGCTGGCTGACCACGCCCAGCCGCACGCCGCTGTTGGCGGCCGCCTCGAGCATGGCGTCGCAGTCCGCGAGGGTGGCTGCCAGCGGCTTCTCGACGAGGGCATGAACTCCCCGCTGGGCCGCGGCGACGGCGGGCTCCGCGTGCAGCGGGTGCGGCGTGCAGACCACCACGGCCTCGACGCGTTCTTCCTCCAGCATCCGCCGGCAGTCAGCAAAGGCCCGAGCGCCGAAGTCCGCGGCCAGCGCCGCGGCGCGCGCCGGCTCGGCATCGCAGGCCGCCACGAACTCCGACTCCGGCAGACTGGCCAGCGCGGCGGCGTGAATCCGCCCCACTTTGCCGCATCCGATCAGGGCGGTGCGTAGCCGGGTCACTACAGTGTCCTTGTCGGGGCCGGGGACAGGCTGCGCCGTCCACTGGGGGACGGCGTGGCCGGTCCCCCGGCCCCGAAGTAGCGGGCGCTCATGCGTCGCAGGAAGGCCAGCGATTCGGCCATCTCCTCCATGCCGTTCATGCCGTCCTCGATGCTCACCCAGCCGCGGTAGTTGTGCGCGGCCAGAATGCGGAAGATGGCGTCGTAATCGTTCAGCCCCTGGCCGGTAACGCCGTGGCGCAGGTTCGGAGAGTAGCCCAGCGTTCCGTCGCTCTGGCGCAGCTCTTCGAGACTGGTCCCCTCCGCCAGGTAGCGGTCGCTGGCGTGCATGCTGACCACGCGATCCACCACCGCTTCCAGCAGCTCGATCGCGTCGTCGCCCGCCACGATGGCGTTCGAAGGATCGTACTGCACGCCGAAATGCTGGCGGTCCGGTATGGCGGCCAGCACAGCGAGGAAGACGTCTTTCTTCTGCGCAAACTCGGGGTACTTCCAGAAGCCGTCTTTGTAGTGGTTTTCCAGGCCCAGCACCACGTCGTACTCCCGCGCCACGGGCAAAACTCGTTCGATGGCCTCGACCACCCAGGCCAGGCCCTGCTCCCGGCTGACTTCAGGATAGCGCTGCCCGGTGAGCACCCGGCACACCGAGCGCCGCCCGCCCAGCCGCCGGGCGATGCGGATCATCAGGGCCTCCCGCTCGACGGCTCGCTGGCGGGCCTCCGGGTCGGGGCTGGTGAAGTCCGGCGAGCAGCACAGCATGGGCATGGCGAAGCCGGCGCGCGCGATGGCTTCCCCGATGCGGTCCAGGTAGGCGTCCTCGAGGCTGGTGAAAAAACCCTCGTACATCTCGAGGCCGTCGGCGTCGAGCGCGCGCGCCATCTCGATCCAGTCGAACACCGACATGGTCCGCGTTCCGGCGATGTCGTCGAGATAACACTTGGGGAACGCTGACAGTTTCAGCCGCATTACTCGATTTTATCCGGCGGCTCCTCGGCTTTCGGCGGAGAGACCACTTGCAGGATGTGGCCGGCCAGTTGCGCGCCTACCAGCACCTCCTCGTTCACGACCACCGTCGCGCCGGCGTCCGAGAGGCTGTGCGCGTGCAGGTGATAGCGGCCCCTTGCCACAATGGGGAGCTCCGGCGCCAGGTGTCTGGCCTGCTGCACCACCAGCCACGCCGCTTGCGGATCGGGCAAGGTGACCACCAGCGCCTGGGCCTCGCGCACGCCCACGCGCTCCAGGATCTCGTGGCGCGTTCCGTCCCCCAGGCGTATGGGAAAGCCTCTGGGCTGGGAAGAGACCGTCCGCGGGTTCAGTTCCAGAACCAGGAACCCGATGCCCCGCTCCCGCAGCGCGTTCACCACCGCCTTTCCCGCCGGACCGTAGCCCACTACGATGACCGCCCGGGGCTTGGCGGCGGCGGGGGCCGCCGCATGCCGCACGGGCCGGCGCCGCCGCATGAAGAGCCCCAGGGCGGCGATCCTGGGGCCCAGGGCGATCAGGTAAGGCGTCAGCAACAAGGTGAAGACCGCGCTCGAAAGGAACGACTGGTAAATGCTTTCGTCCAGTACTCGCGTCCGCCGACCGGCCTCCAGGAGGACGAAAGAGAACTCGCTCATCTGGGCCAGAACCACTCCGGTGCGGATCGCCACGCGCAGAGGTTGCCTGAGCAACAGGATCACGGCGGTGATCAGAGACGCTTTGAACAGGATCAAGCCGGCGCCCAGCAGCAGCACCAGCAGCAGGTCGCGCGCCACGGGCACGGCCGCCAGCATCCCGATGGAGGCGAAGAACAGCGCCACGAACGCGGCGCGCAGCGGAGCCAGGTCCGCGCGGATCTGATCGGCATAGTGCAGGTCGCCCATCAGCATGCCGGAGGCGAAGGCGCCCAGCACCGGCGACAATCCCAGCGCATGCGCCGACCAGGTCCCGCCCAGGCAGGCCGCCACCGCCAGCACCACCGAGGAGTCCCGGTCCCGCCGCATGGCGGCCAGGTCGAACAGGCGGGGGATGACCCAGCGAATCACCACCCAGAAGGCGCCGAGCAGCAGCACGGCCCGCAGCAAAGTGCCTGCCAGCAGGGTCGCTCCCTCGGAGCCGCTGCGCTGCCCGCCCACCGTCGAGATGACCACCAGCAGCGGCACCACGGCCAGGTCCTGCATGAGCAACATGCCCAGCGCATTGCGCCCGTGCAGACTGTCGAGCTCGGTCCGGTCCAAGAGGATGCGCACCACCACCGCGGTGCTGCTCAACGCCACCGCGGCGCCGACCACCACGGCCGCCGCCAGCGAAAGGCCGGCCGCTTTCGCCATCGCCAGCACCACCCCGAGGGTCAGCAGGATCTGCCCGGCGCCGCCCAGCACCGGCGTGCGGCCGAGGTCCCGGAGCCGCTTCCAGGAGAACTCCAGCCCGATGGCGAACAGCAGTAGCGCCACACCCAGCTCGGCCAGCATGTGCACGGTGTCCACGCTGCGCACCACGCCGAGAAGCTGGGGACCGAGCGCGATCCCGGCGACCAGGTAGCCCACCACCGCATCCTGCCGCAGCTTGCGGGCCGCCAGACCCAGCAGGAAGGCGGCGCTCAACAGCGCGATGATTTCCAGCAGTACATCCCAGGCGGCTATGGAAGTCATTCACTACCGACCTTACCGCGTCCGGCAGCCTCAAGGCCAGCGGACTCCCGGTGCCAACCGCGCCCGGGTGCGGCGTGCTACACCTAAGAGAGCATCAGGAGGGCGTATGTCACAGCGGGCATTTTCACGGCGGCAGGCGCTGGCCGGAGCAGGCGGACTGGCGGGATTGGCCGCGCTGCCGGCCAACGCCGCGGGCGCCGTCGAGCGGCTGAAGATCACCCGGGTCGAGCTGTTCCAGGTGGTCATCCCCATGAAACCGGATATCACCGCCGACCCGGAGCTGGAGGAGGCCAGCCGCTTCGACCTGGTGCCCAAGATCATTCTCAAGGTGCACACCGACGCGGGAATCACGGGCATCGGCGAGAGCGCGCGCGGCGAAGATTACGCCGCGGTGCAGCGCAACGCCGAGCATGTCCAGGGCAGGAACGTTCTGGACTTCAATCTCAACCGGCTCGAGCTGCCCCAGCGCCCAGGCTACAGGGCCTTCGAGATGGCCCTCTACGACATCGTCGGAAAGGCCTTCGGCTGGCCGGTCTACAAGCTGCTCGGCGGCCTGGCCCAGCGCAAGGTGCTGGTGGGCTACTGGTGCGGGCGGAAGACCCCCGAGGGCATGCGCCGCGTGGTGCAGCGCGCCGTGGCGGGCAAGTTCACTTCCATCAAGATGAAAGCCGCGCAGGGCGACCCGGTGGTGCGGGCTATCGAGATCATCAAGCAGGACGCGCCGGATTTCAAGGTCATCCTGGATCCCAACATGCGCTACAAGGGCCTGGAGGCGTTCTTGCCGGTGGCCAAGGCGCTGGATCAGCTCGGCAACGTGCTGGTGTTCGAGGACCCCTTCAACACGCGCGACTTCGCCGGCTACCGCGAGCTGCGCCGCCAGGTGAAGACGCCGGTGGCGCAGCACCTGTCGGACCCGCGCGCCATGATCCGGGCCATCCGCGAGGAGGCCTGCTCGGTCTTCAACACGGGCGGCAATCCGGGCATGGCCGGCTTCGTGGCCAACTGCTATCTGGCCGCCGCGGCCGGCATGCCGGTGTGGCACGGGTCGGGCTGCGACCTGGGCATTCTGGACGCCTCGTATTTGCACTCCTGTGCCGCCGCGCCCAACTGCACGCTGCCCAGCGACATCCTCAGCTACCTGCGCGAGGACGATCTGATCGTTGAGCCAATCGAGATCCGCGACAGCTTCGCCATCGTCTCCGACCGCCCCGGCCTGGGCGTCCGCCTCGACGAAGACGCCGTGCGGCGCTACCAGACCAAGGCCTAGTGTCCTGTGCCGCAGTTGCGTCGACAGACCACTCCCTGAGAAGGTGTGAAAAAAACGCCAACAGGCTGGAAAGCCTATTCCACTGTGCGCGCAAGTGCTTTCATTGCCACGTGGAATAGGCATTCTTGCCTGTGCCCGCCCGCCGTGAGGCGATTTTTCACACGTTCTGACGGTCGCGGCTCGCAAGCCGATTCCGAGCCACGCGCGCTAGCAGGTGGTCCGGCTGGCGCTGCAACAGCCTCTTGGTTACGGCACACCAGCGCGCCCCGGTGTATCCTCGGTACGTATGAAAGCCCCGCTCGCCGCGGCCGCCCTGGCGTGCCTGGCCTCCGCCGTGCCCGCCGCGCCCGCACAGGCTCCCAAGCCGCGCCTCATCGTCCTGACCGACATCGGCGGCGACCCCGACGATCAGCAATCCATGATCCGCCTGATGACCTGCGCCAACGAGTTCGACATACAGGGTCTTATCGCGACGGCCGGCGACCGCTCCGGGCCGCGCTCGGTTGACAGTCCCGGACCGCTCTGGTGTAATGGACCATAGCGGCTGCTCCTCAGTAGCTCAATGGTAGAGCATTCGGCTGTTAACCGAAGGGTTGCAGGTTCGAGTCCTGCCTGAGGAGCCAAGACTCCGCCGCCCGAAATGAAGATCCCCGGTAGTTA
>VFZS01000035.1 GCA_016871095.1 Acidobacteriota bacterium | reverse complement strand
CCGGTCCAAGCACTCCACCTCCAACGTGACGTGTCCCTTCAGCAGTTCCGGTATACTCGGCATGACCGAGATTCTACGGAATTCCCCGGCGCTACGCTGGTCGGTTTGAGGTCGAAGACCTCGCTAGTTCCTTACGCAGATCGGAAGCGGCGCCGCCCCGCTCCTGGGGCGGCAGCAGGCTGAGCGCCTTCTCCCCGGCCTCCAGAGCGCGCTCCACCTTGCCCCCGGCCTCGTAAGCCCGGGCCAGCGTGTCCAGGACCCGCGGATCGCTCCACTGGGTCATCTCGACGGTCTTTAGCGCGGACTGCTCGGCCCGCGCGGGGTCGCGCAGGTCCTCGAAGGGGGTCGTGGCCAGGATCCAGGCGTAGTTCTGAAGGTCGTATTGCAGCGCATCCGGGGAATCCGCCAGAGGTTTCAAGACGCGCAGCGCCCGTTCCGTCATCTCCCTGGCCTGCGGCTTCTGGCCAGCAGCCCAGAGCACGTCCGCCAGACGGCCCAGGGTCAGGTGAAGGTCTGTGCGGGCCAGCTTGTTTTCCGGATCGTCCCGGGCCATGGCCTCGGCCAGCGCCAGGCCCAGACGGTAGCTCTCCAGCGCCTCGGGGGTGCGGCCCGCGCCGAGCAGGATGTCCCCCACGATGGTGTGCGTGGCGGAGACGTCCCGCTGGGCCTGCGGATCAGCGGGATGTTCGGCCCGAAGCGTCTGGTAGATGTCCAAAGCCGCCCGCAGATTGACCAGTCCCTCGGCGGTGCGGCCGCTTCGGGCCAGCACCTCGCCGACGCGCTCGTGCCCCGAGGCCACCGCACGGCGCGCCCCGCGCGCCTGCGGTTCGGCCTTCTGCCACTCCTGGGCGATCAGCAGGCAGCGCCGGTAGCTGGCCAGCGCGGCGGTCAGGTTCCCCAGTTGGTAGTGGGTGAAGCCGATCTTGCCAGCCACGTCGAGCACCTCGCGCGAGGCGGCCAGGTCGCCGGGCTGCGCCGCCGCCAGAGCATCGAGCACCTGGAGGGCCTCCTGGTATTGCTGTAACGCTTCGCGGCGGTCGCCACCCAGCGCGCTCAGATCGCCCAGCTTGACGTTGGCGCGGGCCAGGTAGCGCCGGGAGGCCGGCTCATGGGGTTGGTCGGCATGCACCTGCCGCGCCAGCTCGAGCGCCCGCCGGTAGCTCTCCCGGGCGCCGACCGTGTCCCCAACGTTGGGGCCGTACAGGTTTCCCTGCACGTCGCCGACCTTGAAGTAGCCGTCCATCAGTTCGCGCTGAAGCGAGACGTCATGGGCGCTCTCGAGCGCCAGCCGGTTCAGGTAGACCAGCGCCCGCTCGACCATCTTCTTGCGCGCCGCGGTGACGCCCGAACGGATGACATCGTCGAACTCGTACAACACGAAGCGGGCCAGTTCCCGCACCTCCTGAAACCGCCGCTCGGCGCGCCGCTTCTGCTCGAGCGAGACGACCGTCGAAGTCACCAGCACTACCGCCGCCAGTGCCGCCGCAGCCACGCCGGCGCGGTGGCGCTCGACGAACTTCCGCGCGCGGTAGCGCAGGGTGTCCCGGTGCGCGGTCACCGGAAGCCCCTGGGCATACCTGCGCAGGTCTTCCGCGAAGTGTTCCACCGACAAGTAGCGGCGCTGAGGCTCCTTGCGCAGCGCCATCATGACCACCAGGTCCAGCTCGCCGCTGAGCGCGCGGGCCAGGGCCTCTCCCTGGCGGCCGCCGATGCGCGGCGCCTGGTCCGAGGCGCGTGACAGCCTGCGCACCAGCGCGCTGGGCCGCTCCGGCTCCCGCTGGCAGATCAGCTCGACCAGCTCGGCCTCCGCCCCGGTAGTGAACTCGTAGGGGTGGCGCCCCGTCAGCAGGCGGTACAGCATC
Organism: Acidobacteriota bacterium; assembly: GCA_016871095.1. GTDB lineage: Bacteria > Acidobacteriota > Terriglobia > Bryobacterales > Bryobacteraceae > VFZS01. The sequence goes on along the minus strand of VFZS01000035.1, from coordinate 15,151 downwards.
ACACCCAGCGCGTAGGTGTCGCTGGCCGTGGTGATGGGCTGGCCCAGGATCTGCTCCGGGCTGGCGTACTGCGGCGTCATGGGGCGTGAGCCCGCCACCGTCAGCCCGGCCAGTTTCTCCGGCTGGTCCGGCGTGAGGATCTTGGCGATGCCGAAGTCCAGCAGCTTGGGAGTCCCCTCCTGGGTCACCAGGATGTTGCCCGGTTTCAGGTCCCGGTGCACCACCAGGTGCTGGTGCGCGTAGTGCACCGCCGCGCAGACCTGCCGGAACAGCTCCAGCCGCGCCTCCACACCCAGCCCTCGCGCGTTGGCGTAGTCCTCGATGGAGTCGCCCTCCACGTAGTCCATCACCAGGTACGGCCGCCCGTCCTCGGTGCTGCCGCCGTCCAGGAGCCTGACGATGTTAGGGTGCTCCAGCGCCGCCAGGGTCTGCCGCTCCACCAGGAAACGGCCCAGGATGTCCTCCCGCTCCAGCCCCGGGCGCAGGACCTTTACGGCCACCTGCCGGCGGAACTCCGGACCGGCGCGCTCGGCCAGGTACACCGCCCCCATGCCGCCGGCGCCGAGCGGCCGCAGGATGCGGTAATGGCCCACCAGCCGGCCCACCAGGGGGTCTCTGGGCGGAGCGCTTTCCACGGTCTTCCCCGGGCGTCATTGTATCCCAGAGCAAGCCCGGTCGTATGTGACAGTACTTGACAGTGTCTCATTTCTGCCGTAGACTGAGAATGTGAGGGCGCGCGCGCAGTGGTTCAGCTTGCAGGAGCTGGCGGCCGAGGCCGGCCTGCCGGCCCGCACCATCCGTTTCTACATCGCGCGGGGGCTGGCGCTCCCGCCAGCCGGGGCGGGCCGCGGGGCGGCCTACTCCAGGGAGCATTTGGCCCGGCTGCAGGCCATCAAGCGGCTCCAGGCTCAGGGCCTGATGCTGGCCGACATTGCGCGCCGACTGGGCGGTGAGGCGGCGGAAACCCGCCTGCCCGAGCCGGACGCCTGGTGGAGTTACCCCCTTCAGGGGGACGTGGTGGTGTGGGTGCGCGCCGGTCTCAGCCCGTGGCGCACGCGCAAGGTGAGGGCCGTGCTGGCGGAAATGGCCTCTCGTCTGGCCGCGATCGACGAACAGGAGGAGAAAGCGAAAGGCGATGGCGACTACTAGTGTGGCAACCCCGTTTATGCCTGTGGCCGCGGCCACGGGCAAAGAGATTCAACTGGCCATGCAGCGGCTGTGGCTGGCGGGCCGCCTGCTCCCGGTGGGCGCGCGGCTGCTGGTGTATCACAGCTTCCGTTCCAGCGAGAAGAAGGCGCTGGAGGTGATCTACGCCTTCGGCCTGCCGCGCGACGCGGCGCTGCGCCGCTTCCGCGTAACGGGCGAAGGTTTTTCCGCGCGGTCCGAGCTTAGGCCGGTCGAGGAGGCGGTGCGGGCATACGAAGAGGGCCTCGAGCAGGGGCATCTGGCGGCGCTGGCGCGCGAGTACGGCGACGGCCTGGTGAACCTCACCGTGGGCAATATACGCCCCGGCGAGACGGTGACGGTGGCGCTGGAGATCCTCGCCGGCGTGGAAGCGCACGAGGAGGGACTGCGGTTCCGCTTTCCTTTCACCCTGGCGCCCTGCTACCACCGGCAGGCCCGCGCCGCCGAGGTGTCTGCGGGCTTCGGCGAAATCGAGTTGCCCGAGGAGGAGTTCGGCGACTTGATCCTGCCCCGCTTCGCCGCGGACGCCACGCACCTTCACGAGGTGGGCTTCGACTTGCGCGTCAAGATGCCGGGAGGGGTGAGCGAGGTCGGCTCGCCCTCGCACACGCTGCGCGTGCTTCAGGAGGACGACGCCTCCAGCCGCGTGCAGCTCGGCGCCGGGCGGGATGTGCCCGACCGCGACCTGGTGCTGGACGTGCGGGCCAGGGACGGCCTGGCGGGAGTGTTGATCGGGCTGGACCACGAGGGTCGCGGGAGATTCGCGGCGCTGGTGCCCTCCCGCGCTTTTGGCGAGCGGAGCGAGGCGCCACGCCAGGTGGTGTTCGTCTTGGACCGCTCCGGCTCGATGGAAGGCGCGCCCATCCAGCAGGCGCGACGTGCGCTGGAGGCCTGCCTGGGCGCGCTGGCCGCCAGCGACCGTTTCGGCGTGGTGGCCTTCGACGACCGGGTCGAGGAGTTCCGGCGCTCGCTGGTCGAAGGAACCGCCGAGAGCCGCCGGGAGGCGCGCGCGTTCCTCTCGGGGATTGGCGCGCGCGGCGGCACCGAGCTGGCCGCGGGCATCTCGAGGGCCGCCGCCATGCTGGGCCGCGCGGGCGGGGACATCCTGGTGCTCACCGACGGCCAGGTGTACGCCACCGAGGAAATCCTGAAGACCGCGCGCACCACGGGCGTGCGCCTGCACTGCCTGGGAATCGGCAGCGCCAGCCAGGACCGCTTCCTGGCCCTGCTGGCTCGCGAGACCGGCGGAGTGAGCCGCTTCCTGACGCCGCGCGAGCGGGTGGACCTGGCCGCCGTGGACCTGTTCGCTTCGATCGGCCGTCCGGTCGCGGCGGGGCTGGAAGTGGCGGTGGAGGGGATCGCGGGCGGCAGGATCGCTCCCGATCCGCCCCAGGCGGTATTCGCGGGCACGCCGGTGATCCTCTTCGGCGAGGCCGACGGTGCGGGTGGAGGATCTCTGGCGCTCCGCTGGGACGGCGGAAACACCTCCATGCCGCTCCACATCGTTCCGAGCGATCTCGGCGAGACCTTGCGGTTGCTCCAGGGCGCGCGGCTGATCACGGATCTCGAGAGCCGTTGGACCGGGATCGAGGAACCGGGTGCCGTGGCGCGCCGCGAGGAGCAGCGCGTGGACCGGCGGTTGGAAGCCCTCAGTCAGGCCTACGGATTGGCCAGCCGCCGCATGGCGCTGGTGGCGGTGGTCGAGCGGGTGGGTGACCAGCCAGGGGAACTGCCCAAGACGCAGGTGGTCGCGGTGGGCATGCCGCAGGACACCCGCTTCGACGCATACTTCGGGGTTCCTCAGCCAACCGCTTGCATGGCTCGCGCGCCAGTGGGCGGAGGGGCGCTCTCCTCACTGAGTGCTCTCGCCAGGCCGGCCCGCGCGCTGTTCAGCCGCCTCCAGGCCACACCGCAGCCGATGATGCAAGCCGGCCCGGCGGACATGCTGATGAAGATGGAAGCCGGCGCGGCGGAGGAGCCGCTGGAGCTGGAACCCAGCGCCGCGGACACGCTGCTGGAGCTGGCCGCCAGAATCGAGCCTGACGGCGGCATGCCGGGCGCGACCGAAGAGGAGCGTGTGCAGGCCACCATCCTCGCTCTGCTCGCCTTCCTGGCCGAGGGGCACACCGAGCGCAGCGGCGCTTTCCGCTCGCACGTGGCGCGGCTGGTAGCGTACCTCGATACTGTCACTCATGTGCATCCTGTCGTGGGCGGGATTGTCGCGCTGGCCCGGCAGGGGCGGCCTCTGGAGGGTGACTGGGCGCGGCAGTCCCCAGGGCCGGCGTTTTGGGCGAGACTGGAGGAGACCCTGAGGGAGGGGGAACAACATGCCTGACGTGCGTTACGTATGCCTGTCTGATCTTCATCTGGGAGAGGAAGACAGCCTGCTGACCGACATCGAACCCAGCACCGGCAAGATCGCTCCGAACTCTCCCAGCCCGGTGCTGCGGGCATTGGCGGGGTGCCTGGGGGAAGTGCTCCGGCACAACGCCCCCGGCTCTCCGCGCCCCACGCTCATTCTCGCCGGCGACATTCTCGAGCTGGCGCTGGCCGCCTCCGACGAAGTGGTCAAGGTGTTCGCCCAGTTCGCCGCATTGCTGCTCGAGCAGTTCCGGGAGATCGTCTACGTGCCCGGCAATCACGACCACCACGTCTGGGAGATCGCGCGCGAGACGCAGTACCTCAACTACATGCGCCGCCTGGACAGCCTCGAGAAGCTGGAGCCCGCCTGGCACACCACCAAGGTGTTCATGGATCTGGCGGGGAAGGACCGCCTGGTGCAGGAGTCCCTCACCGAGATCGCACGCGGCGTGGCCCGCCTCAAGGACGCCGAGGTGTTCGCGGCCTATCCGAACTACGGGCTGCTGGGGCCGGGCGACCGCTGCGTGGTTGTCAGTCACGGGCATTTCATCGAGCCGCTCTACCACCTCATGTCCACGGCCACCTCGCTGGTCTTCGCCGATCACGCGGTCCCCGGCGAAGTGGACGATCTGGAAGCTGAGAACTTCGCCTGGATCGACTTCTTCTGGTCCGCCATGGGCCGCTCCCGGAAAGCCGGGGATGCCGTGGAGCGCATCTACGAGGCCTCGAGCGACCGGCGCAGCCTCGAGCGGCTGACCGACGCGCTGGCCAGGAACCTGGCCCGCAACTACAACTTCCTGATTCCCTGGTCGAACTGGCTGGAGGAGCAGGCCTACCGCTGTTTGCTTCGTCAGGTACTGGCCAAGCGGGCCGCCGGCGGGCAGGAACGGCAGGTGCGCGGCGAGGTGCTCAGTGGCGACACGGAACAAGGGCTGCGCTGGTACGTGGATGGGCCGCTGGGCCGCCAGGTGCGGGAGGAGCGCCAGCCGCCACCGTCGGGTTTGACCTTCGTATTCGGGCACACCCACAAGCCCTTCGAGAAGGTGATGGACTTCGCGCCCTGGCGCGGCGCGCGCGTGCTCAACACCGGCGGCTGGGTGGTGGATACCGTCGAGCCGCGGCCCGAGCAGGGCGGCGCGGCGGTGCTGATCGACCAGGACCTGAACGCGGTCAGCCTGCGTTTCTACCAGGAAGGAGAGTATTCGGTTCGCGTCGAGGAGCCGGTGGCGGCTGGCGCGGGGCACAGCGCGCTGTTCGAGCACTTGAGCGCCATCGTGCGGCCCGCTGACGAGCCGTGGCGCTCCCTGGGCGAGATCATCGGCGCGGAGGCCCGCCTGCGCATGGAGCGCTTCCGCAAGCGGCTGGAGACGATCGGCCGGCTACGGTAGCCGGCACGTCAAGGTCCGTGGGCACGCTGAAGCATGCCCCACGTGGGCCGTGAGCCACTGGCTGGCCTAGTGGGACAAGCTTCAGCTTGTCGTCAGGGTAGCCGGTGGGGCTTGCGGTAGGGGTGGACCTTCCAGTCCACGCCGGCGCGACCGTTGAGGTCCCACTGGATGGCGCCCTTGCGAATGGTCATCTCCGGGACCAGCTTGCGGTCGCCGGTGAGCACCGCTCCCGCCGAATCCGGGAAGCCGAACCTGCCGCGCTCCAGCGCCAGCACGGTGATGTCGGCCTCCGCGCCCACGTCCAGGTGGCCCAGCGCGGGCCGCTTGATGACGCGCGCCACGTTCCAGGTGGACATCCGGATCACCTCCTTAAGGGGCACGCCCAGGTTCAGCACTTTGGACATCACATTAGGCTGGTCCTTCATGCCGGCGTTCATGCTGCCGGTGTGCAGGTCGGTCGAGATGACATCCGGGTAGAACTTCTCCTGGAAGGCCGGAACCGCGACGAACCAGAAGAAGCTGGCGCCGCCGTGGCCGAGGTCGAAGATGACGCCCCGCTTGCGCGCCGCGATCATGGCGGGGTTGACCTTGCCGTCCACCAGCTCGTCGCGCCAGCCGGCATAACAGTGGGAGTAGATGTCGCCCGGGCGCAGCTTCTCGGTGAGCAGCGCCGGGAGGTTGCGCGGGCCGGCCAGTTTCCCGAAATCCACCATCACGGGTAGGTCGAGCTGTTTGCCGGCCTCCACGGCGCGGTCCACATCCAGCCAGTCCGGGCGGGCGTAATGCGCGATCTTGATGCCCACAATCAGGTCCGCGTGCGCGCGGGCCATCTTCACGGCCTCGGCCGGGTCCATGTCCTTGGGATCGTTCTCGCCCTTGGACATGCCCACGCCGGAGATGTTGAGGAAGGCCAGGACCCGGGTGCGAGCGCGGTCGATGACGCGCTGGCGGAAGTCGGGGAAGTTGCGCCAGCCCGCGCTGCCGGCATCCACCATGGTGGTGACCCCGGTGCGGAAGCTGAACCCGTCCGGGTAAACGCTCTGGTCCCCGGCGATGGCTCTCTCACCGGTGCCCGCGTAGACGTGTGCGTGGATGTCGATCAGGCCCGGCGTCACGTACAAGCCGGCCACATTGGCCACCTGCTTGGCCTCCGCGGCCGGGATGTCCGCCGCCAGGCGGGCGATCTTGCCGCCGGCGACGGCGACGTCCATGACCTTGCTGATCCCGTTCTTCGGGTCGATGACATGCCCGCCCTTGAGCAGGAGGTCGTAGCGCGCCTGCGCGCTCAGGCCCAGCGAGGCCAGCAATAGGACGATGGTGCTTCTGGTCATATCAGAAGCATGATAGCGCGGGCGGCTACAGCGGCGTCTCGCCCGGCTCCTCAAGGGCCGCATCGAGCAAGCGGCGCAGTTGCCCGCTCTTGTCGTCCACGCGGCGGTGCAGCTCGCCGATCTGTGACTCCAGGCCGCGCAACTGGTCGGCCAGATGCAAACAGGCCAGCACCGCCACGCGCAGGGCGTCGGCGTTGGGCGCGCGGACGGCGATGGCGGCCATCAACTGGTCCACGCTGTCAGCGAGCTCCTGGAGCGCCGCCGGGTCGGAGGCCAGCAGCGTGTAGGGCTGGTGAAAGATGGTGACCCGGACGGGCTTCTTCTCCGGGCCAGGCGGGTGCATTAGCTGGCGGCCAGCGCGTCGATCTGCCCTAGCAGCTTCTCGATGCGCGTACGCACCTGAGCGCGCTCGGCGCGCAGGGCTTCCAGTTCCTGCGACAGCCTGCCGGTGTGGCCGCGCGCTTCGGCGGCCTCGCGCTCGGCGGCCAGCTTCTCGGCCACGGCCGCGTCGCGCTCCCGGCGCAGGCGGATCACCAGTTCCGCGGTCTGGCGGATGCGCTCCTCGAGCGCCGCCAGCGAGTCCGGCTCGGCCTGGTTGGGCAGCTCCATGGTCAGGCTCGCGACAGGGCGGCTTTGGCCTTCTCGATGAGCGCGGCGAAGGCCACCGGTTCGCTGACCGCCAGGTGGGCCAGCACCTTCCGGTTCAGGTCCACACCGGCCTTCTTGAGGCCCGAGATGAACTTGTTGTACGAGAGGCCCGCGGCCTTGGCCGCCGCGTTGATGCGCGTGATCCACAAGGCGCGGAAATCGCGCTTCTTCTGCCGCCGGCCCACGTAGGCGTAGCGCAGGGCCTTCTCGACGGCTTCCTGAGCGGCCCGGTTCAGCTTGCTCTTGGTGAGGAAATACCCCGAGGCCGCCTTCAGCGTCTTGCGACGGGCGGCCCGGCGGTGACTACCGCGTTTGACTCTGGGCACGTTTACCTCCTGTTAGGTTCACCGCTCCCGCGAGGCGGATCGGGTACGTGCCGCGCACTCCGTCCGCGCCCGTTGTCTCTAGTTGGGGAGCATCTCTTCCAGCCCGGCCTGGTCGGCCTTGGACACCATCGTACCCTGGCCCAGCCGGCGCTTGCGCGACCGCGACTTCGACGTCAGCAAGTGCCGGGCGAACGAGCGGCGTCGCACGAGCTTGCCCGTGCCGGTCCTCTTGAAGCGTTTGGCCGCGCCTTTGTGGGTCTTCAGTTTGGGCATGGGATGATTTCCGACAACCCCGGACAGGGATACAACTCCATGCCCCGGGGAACTTCCACAGTATAGCACGGCTCGCCACGCGGACGTGGACCGCGGGATCGCAGGGCGGGCCTTCCAGCCTGCGGGCGGCATTCTTGCCGGCCCGCGGGGTTGTAGCCCCGCCCCGCGGCTGTGGTAGACTAGGCCCTTCTGAGAGGTTTCTCTGGCGGGCTAGACGCTTCCGGGGATTTCCGCGGCCATGTCGGTTCAAATCCTGGTGCACGGCAAGCTCGAAGGCATTGAGCCGTTGCTGGTGTCGGCGGGCGGAGCCGGCGGTTCACCCGAGGACGCGACGCTGCTGGGTCGCTCGCATTGGGTGACGCTGCTGAGCGAAGTAGTCCCACGGGCGTTGCTGGCCGAGTTCGGCCTGGCGCGCGTGCTGCTGGGCTCGGGCGGCGGCGGCCAGTTCCTGGTGGTGCTGCCGGAAGAGTCGCGGCAGGCGGCCCGGGAATTCCTGGATCAGGCGTCGCGCCACGCCCGGGAGCTGAGCGGCGGGCAGTTGCGGATGATCTGCGCCATCACCGAGAACCTGGGCGACTGGAGCGTTGTGCGCAAGCGCCTGGCCGACGATTTCGACCGGCAGTCCGCCGCCGCCGCGGTGAGCGGGGAGACCTTTGCCCCCTTCCTGGAGGATGCGCGGCCAGCGGACGACTACTTCGCCGGTGAGATCAGCGGGCGGCTGTGGCAGGCCGAGAGCGTGGGATGGTCGCCGGAGGCGCCGGCCCGCCTGGTGCTCGGGCCCGCCAAGCACTCCTGGAGTCTGGTGAGCGGCCGCGGCGACGACGACATCGTGCTGGCGCGCCACGCCGCGCCCAGCGAGGACGGCGCCCAACCCGCGGAGGCCGCGGCGCTGGCGCAACGCGCGCAGGGACGCCGCGCCTGGGGCGTGCTGCGCGGCGACGTGGACAACCTGCGCGTCCGGCTGCGCCGTCTCCAGACCGTTGAGGAACACGTCCGGCTCTCCGTGCTCTACAAGCAGTTCTTCGCCGGGGAGCTGGAGGTACTGTGCTCGCAGCCGGAATTCTGGCGCAAGGTGAGCGTGCTCTACTCGGGAGGCGACGACTTCGCGGTCTATGGCTCCTGGGACGCCCTGATCCCGCTGGCGCGCGAGATCGAGCGGCTCTTCCACCGCTTCACCGAAGAGAATCTCAAGGACTTCCCCGGCCCGGAAGGTAAGACCATCTCGATGGCCGTGGCGCTGGCGCCCGAGGCGGACACTCCGCTGGCGGCGGTTTACGCGGTGGCCGGCCAGCGCCTGGAGGAAGCCAAGACCGCCGACAAGGACTGCATCCACGTGCTGGGCCGGACTCTGGAATGGAAGCACCTGGCCGACGCCGCGGAGCTGAAGGACACGCTTAGTTGGATGGTGAGCGAGATGGGCTCCTCGCGGCAGTTTCTGCACGAGCTGGCGGCCTTCTACCGCAAGGGCGGCCGTCAGTGGGGCTCCGGTGAGGAGCGCTTCGAGAAACCCTGGCAGTTCCAGCGCCGGCTGAACCGGCTGCTGGCCGGGGCCCGCGACCGCGAGTCACAGAAGCTGCGCGTCCACCTATCCAATGAGATGATGGGCAAGAGCGCCGCCCAAGTGAAGCTGCGGCCGGCCGGCCTGGTGGCCCTGGAGTGGGCGCGACTGTTTACCGAGGTGTGAGCGATGGCGGAGAATCAGCAGGAGCATAGAGGCCGCGAGGGCCGTCCCCCGCGCGAGGGGCGCGGCCCGCGTGAAGGCGGCGGCCGGTTCGAGGACCGCCGCGGCGATCGCGACCGCGGCCGCCCGGAAGGGCCGCCGGAGATCGACCTGGACAAGCTGGTCGCCGACAGCCTGTATCTGGACAACCAGGCCCACGGCGTGGTCAGCCGCATGCGCGACATGGACTCCGGCACCAAGAGCCAGTTGCGCCGGCTCTACAACGCCGTGCGCCGCGCCTGCCGCGCCCCTGACAACGAGCGCCAGCACCAGTTCGTCATGTTGCGGGCCCGCCTGGCCTACACTATCGCGCGTCACTCCCTGCGCAGCCTGGACCAGTTGGAGAAGCTGCTGCTCCAGGTCACCCGCAAGAACGATCCCCGCGGCTATGAGCGCTTCCGGGATCTCTTCGAGGCCATCGTGGCCTACAACGAATGAGGCGTATGAGCCACCACACTGCCCACACCGAATTGAAGCTGATTGGCAAACTCCTCCTGGAAGGGGAGCTGCACTGCGAGACGGGCCTGCACATCGGCGCCGGGAAAGGTTCGCTGGAGATCGGCGGGGCCGACAACCCGGTGGTCAAGGACGCGTTCGGGCGTCCCTACATCCCCGGCAGCTCGCTGCGCGGCAAGCTGCGGTCGCTGCTGGAGCAATCCGCCGGGCTGGCCGTGCCTTCGGAGCTGGTGTACCTGTCCCGGCGCCGAGGTCAAGAGGTGCGCATCCATCAGAGCGACCGTCCGGATGACGAAGTCTGCCTGCTGTTCGGGCGCAGCCCGGGCCGCCTCGACAAGGTGGCGGGCGAGCCGGTGGAAGGCGCAGCGGCCTCCCCGGCGCGGCTGACCGTTTACGACGCCCCGCTGGAAGCGGACTCCATCACTTCGCAGATGCGCGAGAATCTGGACGACGAGCTGACCGAAGTCAAGAGCGAGAACGCCATCGACCGGATCACTTCGCAGGCCAACCCCAGAACCCTGGAGCGGGTTCCGGCCGGGGCGCGCTTCCGCGTGCGCCTGCTGCTGGACGTGCTCTGCGAGGAGGACAAACCGCTGCTGGCGCTGCTCGTGCAGGGCCTGCGGCTGCTCGAGGATGACGCCCTGGGCGGCGGAGGCTCGCGCGGCAGCGGGCGCGTGCGCTTCGCCAACCTGCGACTGGTGTGGCGCAAGCACGCTTACTACGCGGCCGGCGCGGCCGAAGAGGAGCTGACTTCCGGCGCCGGTATGGCCGCCCTGCAAACCCTGGTTCTGTCCGAGGGATTCCCCGCCAGGCTGTCCGGCTGATCATGCAACCCGCCCTGCTGGCACGCTTCCGGCCTTCCGGGCCCTGGCGCATCGGACCAGTGAACGGCGCCCGGGAGGGCGTGGACCGCCTGTACCACAGCGACGCGCTGTTTTCGGCGGTGTGCGGGGCCATGGCGCGCCTGGGCCGGCTCGAGGACTGGCTCGGGGATACGGCGCGGAACCCGGCCGGGCCGGCGGTGCGCTTCTCCTCGTGCTGCCCCTGGATGGGCGACCTGCTGCTGGTGGTTCCCCCGCGCACGCTGTGGCCGCCCGCGGCTACCACCAGGGTGCGCTGGAAAGGGGCGCAGTTCGTTCCCTTACGGCTGATCCCGGCGCTGCTGGCCGAGGAATCCCTGAGCGAGGAGAATTGGTGGATCGACGGGCCCAGCCGCTGCCTGCTGCCGCAGCGCGGTCGCCAGCGCAACGGCCCCTTCCGCCCGGTGTTCCGCTTCCGCGCCGCGGTGGACCGGCTCAGCGGCAACGCCTTGCCCCACCGCATCGCCTGTCTGGAGTTCGCGCCGGATGCCGGCCTGTGGACGGTGGCGGTCTTCGCCGGGGAGGAGGCCCGCCAGCGCTGGGCCGGACCGGTCAAGTCCGCACTGCGACTGCTGGCGGACTCCGGCGTGGGCGGCCGCCGCTCACTGGGTTGGGGACATTCGGAGCCGCCCGAGTTCACTGAGGGCGTTTTCCCGGAGATGATCCTGCCCGCCCCGGCGGCGCCGCCCGAGGAGGCGGCCGGAGAACGCCGGCCCGTGGGCTGGTGGCTGCTCTCTTTGTTCATCCCGGCGGTGGAGGACGCGGTGGACTGGCAGGCGGGCAGTTACCGCCTCATCACCCGCGGCGGGCGTATCGAAAGCCCGGTGAGTTCCGGGGAGTCCAAGAAGCTGGTGCGGATGGTGGAGGAAGGCTCCGTGCTGGTGGCGCCCCAGCCGCCCTTAGGCGCCGCCGCGGACGTCGCGCCGGAGGGCTTCCCCCATCCCGTCTACCGCGCCGGTTACGCCGTGACGGTTCCCGTGCCGCTGCGGCCCGCGGAGGCCAAAGCATGAAGTACCGCTGCACGGTGTTGACCCCCTTGCTGATCGGCGACGGCCAGGGCCTGTGCCCCATCGACTACATGGTGTGGAAGGACCAGGTCAACGTCCTGGACCAGCGGCGCATCTTCCGCCTGCTGGCCAAAGGCCCCCGGCTGGATGGCTACCTGGCGCAACTGAAGAAGGCCGAGAAGCTGGACTTCGCGTCATGGGGCGGCTTCGCTCAGAATTTCGCCGGCCGCCGCGTTCCCTTCGAGCATCCTTCCTCGGCGACTTACTGGGAGCGGGCCCGCAGCGAGAACCTGCATATCCCGACCTTCGTTTCCGGGCCGCAGGGGCCGTATCTTCCGGGCAGCGCGGTCAAAGGGGCGCTGCGCGGCGGCATGCTGTTCACGCGCTGGAAGGAGGGGCGCCTGCCCGGCCAGGAGCGGCTACCGGGCGAGAGCATGAGCAGGTCTGGAAGCCCCGTGAACGCCGAGGAGCGGGCCCTGGGCGCTCCGGGGGAGAACCTGATGCGCGCCCTGAGCGTGGGGGACTCCGGTCCGGTTTCCACGGCCGCCCTCAGGATCTACCTGTTGCGCGTGGCGACACTGACGTCGCGCGGCCCGGGCCGCTACGAGCTGGGCTGGAAGCAGGCGCCGCGGGGCAGCGTGGATGCGCGCCGCGTCGAGGAGAGCACGCCGCAGTTCGCCGAGATGGCCGCTCCGGGGACCGAGTTCGAAGGTCCCTGGCGGGAGAACTCGCACCTGTCCCGCAAGGAAATACTGCGGGCGCTGGACTGGGCCGAGCCGGTCACCACGGCCACCCTGCTGGAGAGCGCCAACCGCTACGCCGCCGAGGTGCTGCGCCTGCATCGCCGGTACGCCGCCTGGGCCGGTCTGACCCTGGTCGATCGTACCCTGGCACAGTTGGAGGCCCGCCTGGAGGAGGCGCGCGCCGCCGCCAGCGCCTGCCTGCTGGTGATGGGCTGGGGCGGAGGCTTGCTCTCCAAGACCGGTTGGCCCGACACCGAGCAGGAGGACTACCGGCGGTTGTTGCGCGAGTCACCCGTCTACGGCCGTGTCCTCGCCTCCGGGATGCCCTTCCCCAAGACCCGCCGCGTCGTGTTCCTCAACAACCAGCCCGCGGTCCTGCCCGGTTGGGTGTGGCTGGAAGTAATGGGGTAGGGTAGGCCTCCAGGCCTGCCCCGGGGAAAGGTAGGATAAGCCTCCAGGCTTGTCTCGGGGAAAGGTAGGACACGCCTCCAGGCTTGTCCGAGGACAAGACGGAGTCTTATCCTAACTGAGTGCTATCATGGAAGTGTCGCTGCGCTAGCGCACCGCATGTATAACGCATTTTTCGGCTTCAAAGACAGCCCCTTCAACCTCACCCCCGACCCCAGCTTTCTCTATCGCAGCCGGCAGCACGAGGAGGCCTTGGCCAACCTGATCTATGGGGTCCACAGCCGCAAGGGTTTCGTGGCGCTCACCGGGGAGGTCGGCACCGGCAAGACCACCATGCTGGAGTGCCTCCAGGACTACCTGGCCACCCACCGCATCGACTTCGCCTTCCTGTTCAACTCGCGCATCTCGGTGGAGCAGTTCTTCGAGATGATCGCCTACGATCTGGACCTCCAGTGCAATCGCACCTCCAAGACCGAGGTCCTGTTCTCCCTGAACCAGATCCTGCTGGAGAACGCGGGCCGCGGCCGCACTACCGTGCTGATCATCGACGAAGCCCATAACCTGGAGTGGGATGTGCTCGAGGAGGTGCGGCTGCTGGGCAACCTCGAGAGCCGGCGCGAGAAGCTGCTTCAGATCGTGCTGGCCGGGCAGCCCGAGTTCGACCGCAAGCTGGATGCCCCCAGCCTCCGCCAGCTCAAGCAGCGCATCGCGCTGCGCTGCTCGCTCCAGCCCTTCGAGGAGCTGGAGACCATCGAGTACATCGGCACGCGGCTGAACAAGGCGGGCATGCCCGAGCAGACCGTCTTCCCGGCCGAATTGCTGGCGGAGATCCACGTCCGCGCCCAGGGCATCCCCCGTGTGATCAACGCCATCTGCGACAACCTGCTGCTGACCGCCTTCGCCCTGGAACTGCGGGCGGCCTCCCTGGAGATGCTGGACGAGGTCAGCGAGGATATGCGCCTGGAATGGCCGGGCAAGCGTGCGGCGCTGGGCCGGCCCCGGCTGCGCGAGCGCCCCCCCTCCGAAGCGCACTTCCTCTCGCCCAGCGATTAAAGCGGGGAGGCCGGACGCAGCCTTCCCATCCGCGAGGACGCTCTGGGCTTCATGCTGATCGACGCGCCGCCCGGTGAGCACTCCCTCCGAGTGGTGTTTGAGACGCCCCTCGAGAACACCGTCGGCAGGGTGGTCACCCTCGCGTCGCTGCTGGTCGTGGCGTGGCTGCTGCAGCGTTCCCGCGCGCCGCGAGCGCGCAGGTGAACGGACCGGCGGTGGTTGTGGTACGATCACTGTTTTCCATGAGGTGCCCCGTGACCCAAAAGAAACTCTGCCTTGCCATTCTGCTGTGCGCGGTCGTGGCCTTTGCCCAGGTCCGCGATCCGCTTCCGGTCCCCGATATTCCGGGCTACCGAACCCTGAAGTGCGACTTCCACATGCACACCGTCTTCTCGGACGGTGAAGTCTGGCCCACCGTCCGGCTCAACGAAGCCTTCCGGGACGGCCTGGACGTGATCTCCATCACCGACCATGCCGTGTACAATCCCCGCCAGGCGGACGTGAAGATCGACCTGGCCCGCCCGCACGAACTGATCCGCGTGGCCGCCGAGCGCATGGGCATCATCCTGATCCAGGGAATCGAGTTCGGAGAGGGCGACATCCACGCCAACGCCCTGTTTGTCACCGACCCCAACTCGCTGCGCAGTAATGAACTGCTAGTGGCGCTGCGCGGGGCGGTCAAACAGGGCGCCTTCACCTTCTGGAACCACCCGGGGTGGAGGCGGAAGGTGGAGTGGTTCCCGCTGATCGCCTCCGCCTACGACGAGAAGCTGCTGCACGGCATGGAGTTGGTCAACGGCGCCACTTTCTACGGCGACGCCTATCCCTATATCGAGGAGAAGAAACTCGGCATCATCGGCACCAGCGACGTGCACGGCCTGATTCCCGGCCGCGGCCGCGCCCTGACGCTGGTGTTCGCCCGCACCGCGGACGCGGCCGGCGTCAAGGAGGCCCTCTTCGCCCGGCGCAGCGCCGCCTGGATGGGCGGCGAGATCTGGGGCTTCGAGGAGCACCTGCGCGGCTTGTGGGAGGGCGCCATCAAGGTGGAGAACCCGGATCTGACCTGGCATCCCGGCCTGCCGGGGGCCTTCCTGCGCCTGCGCAATCTCTCGGCCATTCCTTTCCGCTTCCGCGTGGTGGATGCCCCGAAGTGGCTGAGCCTCTCGGGCGGCGAAATCAGGGAAGAGAAGACCCTCGGGGTTCCGCTGCGCATCGCCAAGGACACGCCGCCAGGCATGCACAGCATCGAATTGGGCCTCGAGATCACCAATCTGCACGTGGGGCCGGGCCAGAATCTCCGCGTCAAGCTGCCCCTCCGGCTGGAGGCGGGCAAGAGCATACAATAGGAACAAGGAACAGACCCAGATGTCAGATACCGCTTTCAATCGAAGA